>JAGCUM010000154.1 GCA_017962865.1 Spirochaetales bacterium | reverse complement strand
TTGCGACTGCCAGAAAGAAGCCGCACAGAAGGCCGCCCTTGAGGGTGTTCCTGTCGTACTCGGCTTTTTCCACATCGATCTCCCTCTTTACAAAGAAAGCAAGAGGGGATACCACGGCAGTTCCCAGTACCATGCGCGCAGCATTGAAGGTAATCGGCTGGATTCTGTCCATCCCCATCCTCTGGAAGGCAAATGCCGTTCCCCAGATTGCTGCTGTCACGATGAGGATGATATTGCCCAGGAGCCTTCTGGTCTTCATTTGCTCAGTATCTCGGCAAGTTCTCTGAATGAAGCATCTCCTACAAGTCCGAAGTCCTTCTCCTTGTAGTTCCACAGGGCTCTGCCTATCGAGTACTTGTCAAAGGCATTATTGATATCCTTCAGCCAAAGCATCTTGGACTTGCTGTCGGCCTTGTCGATTACCCCGTATTCGCCGCAGTACAGGGCCACATTGTCACTCTCTGCCTTCCTGACAGCAGGCTCGAAGATTCTCTCAAAGAACCCGACACCCATCTCGGTCAGGCCGTCCATGAAGACAGCCCCGTCGGTATCCCTGTAAATCTCCTTGTGTTTCTCCCTGTATTCTTCCACTGTCTTGGGATAGCCGATTCTGAAATCCAGGGGCATCAGTTCCTGCCAATAGGCACCCTGATGGGTGAAGACAATGGGCTCATAGCAGTGGAAGTTGTAGACGATCTTCGGGTCAACTGGAACATCGAGCCAGGCAACCGTCATGACGCTGTTGTAGAACACCCCGCCTACGACTATGTAGCTCTCGGGCGCAATCGAGCGGATGAGCTTTATGTACTTTCTCAGAATCTCGTTCCAGGCATCCCTGACTTCGAAAAGGACAACCTCGTTCAGGGGTTCGAATGCCACCTGCTTCGGATAGTCTTTGAACTTGTCAGCAATCTTCTCCCAAAGTGCGAAGAACCTGTTCTGCAGAGCCTCATCAAAGAAGAACTTCTTTCTGTCCATGTCCTTCTTGAGGGGATCGAAGGAGTAGCCGAAGCACTCGTGCAGGTCGATGAGCATGTTGAGGTTGTACTTTTCGCACCATGCCCTGCAGTTCTCCAGGTACCCGAATCCGCTCTCGATGGGGTTGCCCTGTTCGTCTTCGAGGACGTTGTAGTCTACCGGAACCCTGACATGGTCAAAGCCCATGGCCGCAATATCGGCAATATCCTTTTCGGTGATAAAGGAATCGAAATGGTTCAAGTCATACTCTTTGAACTGGGAAATCCAGCCTCCGAGATTGACTCCACGCCTGAAACCTTCAAAACTCCTCATAATATACATCCTCCCCTGAATCAATCATTTCAGATTTTCCTTCTTCCTGAAGAAAGCTTCATCCAATTGTCTGTATTCCTCTGCGGTGCAGACCTCTCTGCATTTCGGTTCGAACGATGCCGTGACGGCAAAGCATTCCTCCATCTTGGGGCACGGGTAATGTGCGCATTCCGCACATGTCCTGATGCCCTTTTCTGCACAGCATTCGACCACATGATATCTGCACCGGTTCTGAGGCTTGCAGCCCGAGCAGGTCATTTCTTCCGGCGGGACAATCCGGTCGCGGTATCCGATCTTCATCCAGAGCTCCGCAGCATGGCGCAGCTCTTCCTCCGTCTTCGTAAAAGGCGGAGCATTGTACCGAGGACAGGCTGCGCAGTTGTTCCCGCAGGCAGCGATTATCGGTATCGGTTTATTGTCCATGACATTCCTCCGGTCCTCAGCGGATCCATTTATCGGCGATTGTCGGGCTTTCATAGCCCCAATCCTCTTCGACGGCGTGGCTTACAAGCCTGAAACCGTTCTTGCGCAGCACGTTTTCCGAGGCCCTGTTTTCCACCATGGTGCTGGCGGTAATGATCTCGATGTCAGTCTCTTTATAAAGATAATCAACCATGAGCTTCGCGGTCTCGGACGCAAGGCCCTGTCCCCAGCACCTCTCCAGCAGCCGGTAACCGATGCTGATCTTGTGGATCGGTTCGCGGTATCCGTAGAATTCCGCCAGCCCGCAGAAGGAATTGTCCTTGAAGATCCCGAGTATGATCGATTCCTTCCAGCATTCGTCGTACAGGTGGTCGATTATGTACTTGGGATCGGCATACCTCTTCTCAAACAGGAAGGTCGGAAGATACCTGTACACACGCTCATTCTCCGTCAGTTCCGACAGAGCCGACGAATCGGTAGAGGTCAGAGGTCCGAGGGAGACTTTCTCTCCCCGTATGAACGGGATTTCCGAAAACGGTTTCTTCTTCATGGTTATCTGAAAATGTAATGCAAAACAGTAACTCGATACAACAGAAAGCGACCCATCTCCACTGTATTACATCAGACTATCATGGTAGACTGATACCATCTACGGAGGGTTTCCCATGGGACTTGAGAAAAAGTATGCGAAATTCGCGGCAAACAAGGCAATTGAACTTCTGAACATCGACAGCCCGTCAGGTTTCACCAAGAAGGCGGCTTCATGGGTGCTTGATGCTTTCTGCGGCCTCGGATTCAAGGCCGAGATCACCAACAAAGGTGCTGTCCTCGTGGATCTGGGCGGAAAGGAAACAGAGAAGGGTGCCGTGCTGTTTGCGGCCCATGCCGATACCCTCGGTGCGGTGATTGCTGAAATCAAGGGCAACGGAAGGCTCAGAATCTCCAATATCGGAGGTCTTCAGGCCTGCAATACCGAGACGGAGAACGTGAACGTCTACAGCAGAAGCGGGGAAGTCTTCGAAGGAACCATCCAGCTGATCAACGCATCCTCGCATGTGAACAAGGACCTGGGAACTACCGTCAGGGATTTCAATACGGTTGAAGTCGTGCTGGACGAGGACGCAAAAAGCGCAGCCGATGTACGCAAACTGGGTCTTGAGGTCGGAGATTTCGTCTGTCCGAATCCAAGGGCCCATATCACCAAGTCCGGCTACATCAAGAGCCGCTATCTTGACGACAAGCTCTCCGTAGGAATCCTCCTCGGGGTGGCGAAGTACATCAAGGACAAATCGATCGAGCTTCCGAGAAAGGTTTACTGCCTGATTACAGTCTATGAGGAAGTCGGCCACGGCGGAAGCACTTCGATTCCTTCCGATGTCCGCGAGGCCATCAGCGTGGATATGGGGTGTGTCGGTTCCGGGCTTCAGTGCACCGAGCGCCAGGCATCGATCTGCGTGAAGGATTCCGGAGGGCCCTATGACTATGATGTCACGGATGCTCTGGTCAGCGCCGCCAAGAAGGAGAAGGCCGATTATGCTCTCGATGTCTATCCTTTCTACGGCTCGGATGTCGAGGCCGCCCTCCGTGCAGGCTATGACATCAGGCACGGCCTGATCGGCTCCGGCGTATATGCCAGCCACGGATACGAGAGAAGCCACATCGACGGGGTTCATAACACGATGAAGGTCATCAAGGGCTATCTGGGAATCTGAAAAACCTCTTGCGGGTTCATCCCCCGGGTTTATAATTTAAACATCGATCGGCAGGCATTCGTCCTGCCTTTGTTCAGGAGTCGAATATGAAAAACATCAGGTTTGTTGCATTTGCCGTTCTCGCCCTGTGCGTCATCACTCTTTCAAGCTGCATGCTGCTCTTTTCCAATGATGCCCCGGAGCCGAGGTACGAAATCGTAGGCAACTGGAGAAGGACTGCAGGTGAGTGGAACTCGACCATCACATACTACCTCAAGGCAGACGGAACCTACAGCTATTCGAACAACCAGAACGGAGATCTGGATTCGGGCGAGTTCACCGTCGACTGGAGCAACCACACAATCAACACGAACCACAAGATGAACCACTCCCTGGACAAGAGCCTTTCCTTCAGCTTCAAGGGTCCCGACACGCTGGTGATAGACTCATACGAGTACTACAGACAATAATTTAGGGGAAAACATGCTTCTGAGGGCATCAAATTACTCTGATCTCGATGAAAGGAAACTCATGGACATTTATGCCGAGAGCAACTATGAGAACACCGATTACTTCTTTCCCGATGAGAAAGACAAGGCTGTAGCTGTTAGGCAAGTGGAGCAGGGCTTCTGTGATTTCCTCAGGAATGAATTCTACGCAAACGAAGGCAATGAGTGCTGGGTTCTCGATGAAGACGGAGTCTGGGTCAGTGCGCTCAGGCTCAGTCTGATTGAAAAAGGACTGTACTATCTTGAGGCGCTCGAAACCGCTCCGGCCTGCAGAAAACACGGGTATGCGACCATTCTGCTGGAAGGCGTGATAGAAGAGCTGAAGAAAGAGGGATCGTTCCGTATCTGCGACTGTATCAGCAAGAAAAATGCCGCATCCCTGCGTGTTCACGAAAAGTGCGGCTTCAGGATCGTGTCGGACGAAGGCTTCGACTACCTTCAGAACGA
>JAGCUM010000153.1 GCA_017962865.1 Spirochaetales bacterium | reverse complement strand
CTTTCTTTGCCATTGAGACTATCAGGCGTTTGTCGAGGATGCGGGCTGCGGGCACGTTGGCCTTGCGGGCGAGATTGTCGCGGGCGATGAAGAAGTGCTTGATGTAGACCTTCTCGCGCGAAGAAAGGAGCTTGAAGTTGCAGATTTTCTCCCAGCCGGGGCGTTCGGGGTTCTTCTGCTCGGCACATCTGGCCATGTCGTAGAAGACCTTCTTCCTTTCGGCGTCGCTGAGGTTGATTTCCATCTCTGCCAGAAGGGTCTCCTTGAGCTGAAAAAGATAGCGGACATCGCCGAGTGCATATTCAATCTGCTCGGCGGGAATGGGACGGCGCATCCAGTTGGCGGTCTGGTACTTCTTCTTGAGCGAAGGATTCTCGACGCTCAGGCCCAGCTGGCGCTCGATCAGGCCGTTGAGATTGCCGGTAAAGCCGAGGGCCATGGCAATCACGCGCACATCGAAGATATTGGAAAGCTGGATCCCCAGAGTCTTGCGGGCAAGGGCGGCATCGCTCTGACAGGCGAACATGATCTTCTCGACAGGACCCTCGAGAAAGGCCTTCATAGAGGCAAGCCCCTCCTCCGTCTTTGCCAGGGCAAGGGCGTCGAGGATATAGTACTTATTCCCGTCAAAGAGCTGGATGATGCACAGATGCTCGCCGTAGACATGCAGGTTGGACTCCTCCTCGAAGTCCATGGCTACGCAGAGGACGCCCTGCTCTTCCCAACGGCTCAGCACGGCCTCCAGTTGTCCCGGGGTCGATATCAGAGAGAATTCCGAGTTGGATTGCATCAGATTCTGACTTCCAGAGTCTTGTCCAGCACCATCTGGCGCAGCTTGACGCCTGCGCTCTCCAGCATCATGGTCGAAGCTTTGACACTGTCGGAATCGGGATATTTGTTGTCGCGGTAGATGACCTCGCGGATTCCGCTCTGTATGATGGCCTTGGCACATTCGTTGCAGGGGAACATCACGACATAGAGGGTGCAGCCGCGAAGGTCGCGTGAGATGCTGTTGAGGATTGCATTGAGCTCTGCATGGCAGACGAACGGATACTTTGTCTCAAGCGGAGCACCGGTGCGTGCCCACGGAAGGACATCGTCGCTGCAGCCTGTGGGGAAGCCGTTGTAGCCGGTTCCGACGATCTTGCGGTCCTGGTTGACTATGCAGGCTCCGACCTGTGTGTTGGGGTCCTTGCTCCTCATTGCCGAAAGCATGGCGATTCCCATGAAATACTCGTCCCAGGTGATGTAATCGGTTCTCTTGTCCATGTCGTCCTCCTGCTCAGTTCTTTTCGTGAAGATCACAAATAGCCTGGAATGTTTCCGGGCTCAGATCATGCTCCACCTTACAGGCATCCTCGCGGGCAATCTCCTCGGGAACGCCGATCTTGGTGAAGAAATCCGTAAGAACCTTATGGCGGGTGTATATGCGGGTGGCAATCTCCATTCCGGCAGCCGTGATGGTGATCATACCGTCACGGTCCATGGTGATGTAGCCGTTCTCGCGCAGTCTTTTCGTTGAATAGGTGACGCTGGGTTTGGTGACTCCCAGAAGCTGGGCGATATCGATGGAACGGATGTAGCCCTTTTTCTCCTTGAGCATCAGCATAGCTTCAAGGTAATCTTCTGCAGCTTTCTGGATTTTCATTATCTCCTCCCAGTTTCATAGATAAAGTACCACAGTGCAAAAGTTGCGACAAGCGTTTTGTACCTTCGCGGTTTTATGTGTGATGATTTCATGGTAGAATAACCGTACAAGGACAACGCAATGCCTGATCGTACATGTGAACTTGCCATACCCGCCGGGTCGCTTCAATGTGCCCTCTATGCCTTCAGAGGCGGGGCCGATGCCGTTTATTTCGGTCTCAAGAGCTTCTCCGCCCGAAAGGGAGCGGTCAACTTCTCGTTCGAGGATGTCCGCAAGATCAAAGCCCTTTGCCTCTCCGAAGGAAAGAAGTTCTATGTAACGCTGAACACCCTTGTCACAGACTCGGAATTGAAGGAAGTAATTCCTCTTCTGAAGCAGCTGGAATACCTTCAGCCCGACGGCGTCATAGTGCAGGATCTGGGCATTGCGAAGATCATGCGCGAGCGCTTCCCGAGCCTTCCCCTGCACGGTTCCACCCAGCTTGCAGTCCACACAATCAATGGCGTAAAACAGCTGCAAGAGCTTGGATTTTCACGTGTAGTACTGTCAAGAGAACTATCATTTGAAGAAATCGAGCAAATCAGGCAGGCCTGCCCGGATGTAGAGCTCAAGGTCTTCATCCACGGTGCTCTGTGCTACGGATTCTCAGGGCTGTGCATGGCAAGCCAGTTCATCACGGGAGACGGCCATGACAGCACGCTGAGCCGCAGCGCAAACAGAGGCTCCTGCGCCCAGATCTGCCGTACATGGTTCCACTGCACGGAGACGGGAACCGACAGCTGGCTCTTCAGCATGAAGGACCTCAGCCTCGGCGACAAGGTCCGTGAATACAAGCGCATCGGAATAGATTCCCTGAAGGTCGAAGGCCGTATGAAAGGCCCCGACTATGCCTACTGGAGTTCCCGCTATTACAGACTGCTTCTGGACGGACATCAGGAATCCGAACAGGAAGTCAAGTGGGCAAAGGAAGCCATGCAGATTTCCTTCTCCAGGGACACCACGGAATACTTCTTCAACACGGGCAAAGCCGGAAGCATCAACAGTGCAAACATGGTCTGTGCCACCGATCCGGGCCACAGGGGCGTACAGGTCGGAACCATCGACAAGGTCCTCCCCAACGGCAAGGCGATTGTCCGCTTCACCAAGCCCGTTGCCCTGCGCGACGGCCTGAAGGTCCTGGAGACCGGTTTTAGCCTCAGGCACATAGAAGGCGGCAAATCCTTCATCTCCGAAGGCGAAGTCGCCACAATCAACTTCCCCACGGAGGAATTCGAAAAGCGCCCCGGCTTCGGCTGCCCCGTTTACTGCGTATCGAGGCACAACCTGAACATGGGACTACTGAACGAGAACATCCCGCTCTACAAGAAGCCGCTCGATATCTCGGTCACGATCACCGACAGCAGCCTTCTCATAAACGGAGAAGCCTTCCCCGTCGATGTCCAGCAGGCAAAAAGCCAGTCCGACATCGGGCAGATCTTCACCAAGGTCTTCGAGGCCTCCGACAAGAGCTATTTCTCCGTCGGCAGGGTCAGCGTGGCCAACAGCTCATCCTTCGAAAACCCCTTCATCCCCATGTCAGTCCTCAAGCAGGTCCGAAGGTCCTTCTATCAGATTCAGGACGATACCTTCGAGGCCGGCCTGTCCGAAGTCTGCCTTGGGGAAACATCACAGGCAGAAATCCCTCACATCCTCCCGAAACGTGCACTTCTGGGCTCTGGGACAAGGTCGTGGAAATCGACGGAAAGAAATACCTTCCCCTCTCCCCCGTGATGTTCAATGAAAAGGAATACCTTGCGGATATCGATAAGAAGCTTGAAGAGAACCCTGATTTGACAGTGGGACTGAACAACATCGCACAGGTCCTGTGGGCCAAGAGCCACCCTCAGATTCGCTTCTTTGCAGATGTCTTCCTCTACACGGAGAACTCTGAAGCATACCTGTTGCTCAAGACAATGCTTCCGAACCTCATGGGTTCATACGAGCTGGATCGCGACACCCCGTTCGACTACACCGGTGACGATTACACTCCTGCGCTTTTCATCAGCCGCGTCTGCCTCAGGCACAACGGCCTGAACCTGCCGTGCAAGGGTTGCTCAAGGGACAATGTTTTCCATCTGGAGCAGAACGGAAAGCACTACAAGGCCATCTGCCGCAACTGCATCACGGTCGTCACTGCCACGCATTGACCCGGAAGGCCTGAAGAAGGTCAGACTGTATCGGAAAGTTGTGGATAACGCAAAATAAGTATTGTATACTAAACTGAATGCACTTCTCACTTTCAGGGGTATAAACATGGATGACAGGAAGCAGCTCAAGAGAAACCTCTTGATGTATCCGCTTGGAACCGTAGGAAGGGACATGGTCTACAACCTGTTCG
>JAGCUM010000152.1 GCA_017962865.1 Spirochaetales bacterium | reverse complement strand
GGAGGCTGTGCCTTAAACGGAATCAAGTACTCCAAGCAACTGGAACGCAAGCAGGAGACAGTTGACAGCCTGCTTCGTCCGTTCGGTCCTGTTGCTCCGATTCTCGGTATGGAGAATCCCTTCTTCTACCGCAACAAGGTCCAGTCCGTCTTCGGGCTCAACTCCAAAGGGGAAACGGTCAGCGGAATCTATCGCGAAGGTCCCCACAAACTCATTCCCGTCCGCGATTGCATGATAGAGGACAAAGAGGCCGATGCCGTTCTTGCAACCATCCGCGAACTGGTCCGCAGTTTCTCCATCCCGCCATATAACGAGGACACCGGGTTCGGTGCCGTCCGCCACGTGCTGATCCGGAGGGCAGTGGCTACCGACCAGACCCTGGTTGTCCTGGTCTCAGGCAGTCCGACTTTCAAGCCGAAGGACGCCTTCATCCGTACTCTGGTGGAGAAGCATCCTTCCGTGAAGACCGTGCTTTTTCATGTGAACAATCAGAAGACTTCAATGGTACTCACCGACGGGCCGTGCAAGGTTCTGTACGGGGAAGGCTGGATAGAGGATGAGCTCTGTACTCTCAGGTTCAGAATCTCGGCAAAGAGCTTCTATCAGGTCAATCCATACCAGGCTGCACGCCTCTACACGATTGCCATGAGGATGGCCCGATTCAAAGGTAATGAGTCAATTATTGATGCATACTGCGGCACTGGGACCATCGGTCTGATTGCCGCTTCCTGGGGGGCAGGGCACGTAACGGGCATCGAACTCAATCCCGATGCCGTCGAGGATGCCAAGGTCAATGCAGAACTGAACGGCCTCTCCAACGTGTCTTTCATCTGTGCCGATGCCAGCGCCGAACTCAAGAGGATGGCCAAGGACAAGGAGCATGCCGATGTCGTTTTCCTGGACCCGCCCAGAAGCGGAAGCGACGAACGATTCCTGGCATCGGTGATTAAACTTGACCCGGAGACCGTCATCTACATTTCCTGCAATCCCGAGACCCGTGCCCGGGATCTCCGCTATCTGACAAAGATGGGTCCGTACAGGATGGTCGGAGCCCAGCCCGTGGATATGTTCCCGCAGACAAGCCACATTGAGACGTGCGCACTGCTCGTCAGGAGGATGCCGTGATCAGAAGACTTTTCCGACAGATGTCGATTGCCCAGATTTTCTCTGCTCTGATGCCGACCATCTGCATGTTGATCGACAGCATCGTGATAGCCCGTTTCATAGGGGTGGATGCGATGAGCGCCTACGGACTGTCGACTCCGCTGATGATAATCTGCAGCGCAATGAGCTTCATGGTAGTAAACGGAGTCCAGGTTTTTTTGGGCAAGACCATGGGAAAGGGCGACATTAAGGGAGCCCGTTCCTGCTTCTCCACCTCAATTGTCATGTCGCTAGGCATTGCAGCCTTCTGGCTTCTTCTGGTGTTCGGATCGGGAGACTGGGTCAGCGTTATGCTCGGAGCCGAGAGAGACAGTCTGGTCGCTGCCCTGACGAAAAACTACATCCGCGGTCTGATTCTCGGAACCCCGTTCGTTTTCCTCAGCCAGATCATGGGAGCCTATCTGCAGACCATGGGAAAGCACCGTCTGCTCATGGGTTCCGTAGTTGCCATGACCGTGTCGAACATCGCATGCGATCTGGCCAGTGTCCTTGTCTTTGACGGAGGAATGTTCGGGATAGGCCTGGCGACAAGCCTGAGCTATGTAGTCGCGTTTGCAGTTGGTATCTTCAGCTTCCTGAAGAAGGACTGTCTCTTCCGATTCAGCACAAAAGGCGTGAGCAGGGCAGTGATGGTCGAAATCGTGAAAGAGGGCAGTCCGTTCCTCGTGAACCAGTCATTCTTCACAATCCGCACCTATCTCTTCAACCGCATACTGCTGAGCATCTCCGGCAGTGCTGCCGTAGCCGTACTTGCCGTGTATGCCACCATAGAGAACCTGATCTACAGCATCGGGCTGGGAACAGGTGCGGTAACCCTCATGCTATCATCGGTTTTCTTCAGTGACGAGGACCGAGCATCCCTCCAGTCCCTTGTCCAGTCGATAGCCGTATTCCCGCCGGTATTGCTGGTTTCCGCTGTCGTCCTGGCGGAAATCTGCGCCCCGTGGGTGATGAAGTTCTTCATCGGATCCGATCCCACGATTCTCAGCTTTGCCATACCGGGATTCAGGATTTTCATGCTCGGCGCAATTGCAAACAACCTCGATGATGTCCTGAAGAACTATTTCCAGGGAATCAGAAGAAAGACCATCACCAATCTGATTTCCTTCCTGAAATACATCGGATTCATGATTCCCAGCGTGATTCTTTTCAGCTGGCTTTTCGGACTCACCGGTTTCTGGATCGGAATCGTGGTCGGCTACACTACAACGATGCTCTTCGTCGTAATCCTCATCTGGCACAAAAACGGTTCGATATCAATCTCCCCGGAAGCCTTCAGCTATCTTGAAAAGGACTTCGGCGCCTCGCCCGAAAACTACATCGAGATGAGCATCAAGAATACGGACGATGCCATTGCCGCCTCGAAAAAACTGGACGAATTCTGCCGGAACAAGGGATTTGACGCGAGAACCGGAATGCTTGTCGGACTCTGCGTGGAGGAGATTACGGTCAACATAATCTAGAACGGATTCACCAAGGACAAAAACCCTCACAGCATCGATGTCCGCATGGT
>JAGCUM010000151.1 GCA_017962865.1 Spirochaetales bacterium | reverse complement strand
GAACCCTCCGTCGCAGATTCAAAGCCCGGCGACTACCTGCAGTTCATCAGAAGCGGATATTTCACCCCCGACTATGACAGCACCCCCGAGCACCTGGTGTTCAACAGAACTGTCACACTCAAGGATTCCTGGGCAAAGCAGAAAGCAAAAATGGGATTGTAATTCATTCAGACAAAACAAAAGCTCCCGAAATGGGAGCTTTTTTTATCGGCTGTTGCTGTTACTTTTCTTTCTTGGGATCCAGATCCTCTGCATTCCAGAAGAAATCGGGATTGTCATCGCGTGAGCGTGCGGGCTTGAAGGAATCATAGCCGAAAGGCTTCTTGGTCTTCTTCAAATCCCTGCGGCCATCCGAGGGTCTTCTCTCGAAGGAATCCTCCGAACGATGGAATTCCCTCTTCTCCCTGACGGGTCTGACCGGTCTCTCGCGATCGAAACTGCGCTCTCGGTCATAGGGTCTGTCGTAGGAAGGACGCTCCCTGCGCTCTCTTCTCTCGGGGCGGTCCTCATCAAAACGCGGACGTCTCTCGAACCTATCGGAATCACGCCTCTCGTAAGGCTTTCTGTCAAATGACCTGCGCTCTTCCCTTTCGTACCTGGGTCTCTCGGGGCGCTCCCTTCTCTCGAATCTGTCTGATCTCTCAGGCCTTTCCGTCCTTTCATATCTGTCCGATCTGTACGGTCTGTCCTCGCGCTCATAGCGGTCTGAATATCGATCCGAACGCTCCGGTCTTGGTCTTCTCTCTCCGTAAGGTCTGTCTTCTCTGGAAAACCTCTCTCGGCGCTCATCATCCGGGAACCTGCGTTCCCTTCTCTCGTACCCGCTTCTCTCCGGTCTGGGTCTTTCGGAACGTTCTCTGCTGCCATAGGGACTCTTTCCGTATGCAGGCTTTCCGAAGGAAGGTCTGCGCTCTCTGCGGCGCTCTCCGTCTTCCCTTCTGTGTGAATCTCTTCTCTCTGTGTCCGAACCCTTCTCGGACTTCTTCTCCGGCTCGCTCCAATCCAGTGTGAGCGAATCATCATCAAATGCCATTATCCAACTCCTGACCGTCCCCGGACGGCCCTTCACGAATCCGGGAGCCCAAACGGATCCCGTTATTTCCCTTACACTCAGTCCTCTGAGCCTTCTTCTATCCATCTGGAACGTTCCCAGATTGGTCGAGAACAGGATGAATCCCGTCTTCTTCAGTATTCCGAACAGTCTCTTTACCCAAAGAGACCAATCACGAGCCACATCGAAATCATGCTCCATCTTCCTGCTGTTTGAGAAGCTCGGCGGGTCGAATATGATGATATCATACTTGCGGCCTTCTGACATCGCCTGATCGATGAACTTATCTGCGTCCATGCATACACAGCTGAATGAGGAGCCCAGATAACCGTTCTCGGCAAGGTTCTGCTCCGCCCACCTTGTGTAAGTGGCGGACATGTCGACGCTGGTTACGCTCTCTGCACCGCCTGCAGCGGCATAGACGGAAAAGCTTCCGGTGTAGGAGAAAAGGTTCAGGACATCGGCCTTCTCGCTTCTCTCCATTATCATTCTGCGCGTAACGGCATGGTCCAGGAACAGACCGGTATCGACATAGGTAGTGAGGTCCACGGCAAAGGAAAGCCCGTTCTCGTGCACGGTAGTCCTGATTGCCTCTTCCGAGTTCTTCTCATGCTGGGCCCTGTCGGGACGCTTGTTCCTGTAGGCATAGATAACGTTGCCTGCTTCCAGATAGAGCATACGGGAGCAGATATCGATGCAGGAAGCCCTCTCCTCATCGGACAAAGGCTGATCACCGTAGTCCGTGACCTTCGCATACTTGCCGTAGAGGTCCACTGTCACGGGATAGCGGGACAGGTTCCTGTCGTAGACACGGAAACAATCGGTTCCCAGCGGCAGAAGCTCATGCCTCAGAGTCTGGGCATTGTTCTTGAGAATCTTCCCGAAATCCTTGTCTACGTAATCCATTTGGCTCATTTATCCTTTTTACCAACGCAGTATATATGTTAATATGGAAAAAAGAAAGACGCGGAGGTTCGGTTTGTCACACGAAATGGTCAATGGAAACGACGAAAGCGCTGCATTCCTGAACGATATAGAACAGCGCCACGGCGGTAAGATAACCTTCAAGACCTTCTCCACTTTCTATGCAGACAGCCTGGGCAATGTCCGCGACTACGGTGTCTTTTTCTACATGATAGGCGGAACCTTCTTCTTCCAGGATTTCGAGCATGAGAGTTCGTTTCTGGGATTCAAGATCCCCAAGCGCAAGAACGAACCCGAGTATGTGATGTTCGAATCCTCGTTCTCCCCTCTGGATGTCCTTTCCTTCCGCACCGTGAACAAGAAAGCCGCCAGAAACTGTGCCCTCGGTTTCAGGAACATCTCGAAACTCCGGAAGGCCAACCCCGTTCTTGGCTTCCTGACCGAGACCGCTACGGAGATCAAACTCAAGGACGGAAGGCTCATGTACTTCCAGTTCATGGACAAAAGCGTCCGCAACATAGTCATTCATATGCAAAACGATAATAAAGGAGATAACAATGGGTGTATTCAAAGCCTATGATATCCGCGGAGTCTACAACCGGGATTTCAACAAGGAAACAGCCTACAAGGTGGGATTCTTCCTTCCGAAGCTTCTTCCATGCAAGTATGTGGTAGTCGGACGTGATGTGCGTCTGACCAGCGACGAGATTTTCGAGAACCTCTGCAGGGGTATCAACGATGCCGGAGTGGACGTCTGGAACATAGGGCTTGCAACCACCCCCATGGTCTACTTCGCAACGGTCTTCCTCAAGGCCGATGCCTCCGTGCAGATCACGGCCAGCCACAACCCAAAGGAATACAACGGCATGAAGATCTCCCGCACGATGGCCATCCCCGTAGGCGGCGACACGGGCCTCAAGGACCTCGAGCGCATGGTCAACGAGCTTGAAGTCCAGCCTGTCGATACCGCTGAGCGCGGCAAGATCATCGAAAAAGACATCCATGCCGACTATCTGAACTATCAGAAGCAGTTCCTTCCCGATCTCTCTGATCTCAGCATAACGGTCGATACCTCCAACGGCATGAGCAACCTCTACGCCAAGGAGCTCTTCGGAGACCATGCCAAGTACATCAACGACACCATGGACGGCACCTTCCCCGGCCACGAGCCCAATCCTCTCGATGTCGAGAACTGCCGCCAGATCATGGCAGCAGTGAAGAAGAACGGCTCCGACTGCGGTGTAATCTACGACGGCGATGCCGACCGCGTCATGTTCATAGACGAGCGCGGACGCTTCATCCAGCCCGACTATGTGACCGCCGTTCTCGGAATGTATTATCTTGCCAAGGAAAAAGGATCTGTTCTCGTCGACATCCGCACTTCCCGCTCCACTACCGAGTATCTAGAGAAGCTCGGGGCCACCAAGGTCCTTGTCTGGAAGGTAGGCCATGCCTTTGCAAAGATGAAGATCCGCGAAGAGCACTGCATCTTCGGCGGAGAGCTTGCCGGCCACTACTACTTCAGGGATTTTTACAACTGCGACAGCGGCATCCTGGCATCCCTCATCGTGCTCCAGACCGTTGCCGAGCTCAAGCGTCAGGGCAAGACGCTGGGCCAGCTTGTGGATGAGATTGTAGCCTATGCAAACAGCGGAGAGATCAACTTCAAGCTCGAGCAGAAGGACGAGGCCATCCAGGCACTCTATGACAAGTACTCCAAGCTCAATCCTACCGCCATCCTGGATTTCGACGGCTACCGCATCGAGTTCCCGACATGGTGGTTCAATGTCCGCAAGTCCAACACCGAGCCCTATCTGCGTATCGTTGCAGAGGCCAGGACACAGGCTGAACTGGATGAGAAGATTGCCGATCTGAAGGCAATAATCTCGCAGTTCCATTGAGTTTCAGACTACCGATTGACCGCCTTCTCCGAGGCGGTCTTTTTTTGCGAAAAGGGATTGACTAAATAGCCGTGAATTAGTACAGTCAACATGTTCATTCCCCGATAGCTCAGTCGGTCGAGCAGGTGGCTGTTAACCACCCTGTCGGCAGGTCGAGTCTGTCTCGGGGAGCATAAGCCGGAGCAGAAATGCTCCGGTCTTTTTTATCCTTTCGTGCCACTTAGTGACACTTAGTGCTCCTTCTGAGCCTTCTGCTCCTTATACTCCTGATACTCCTGGTTCTCCTTCTAATCCCTCTTCTCCTTATACCCCGTTTGTCGGATGTCGCCGAATATGGGCTTTTCAAGCAAAGTCACCATCAGGTTGTGGTCAAACGCAAGCGACATACCTTGATGGTAGGCGCTGGAGTCGAAACAAGGCCTGATGAATTTGAGCAGAAAAAAAACTCCCGGATTTCTCTGGGAGCTTTTTTGTTTGACTAATCAGTCAACTCAAGATTATTTTTTCTTCTTCTTGAGGATGATAGCAACTGCTGCACAGGCTGCGATGACCAGAACGATGATCACGATGATAAGTCCTGTGTTGGACTTCTTTGCTGTCTGGGCTGCAGGAGCCGGTGTTGAAGCTGCAGGTGCTGCTGCCGGGGCTGCTGCAGGAGCGGCTGCCGGTGTTGATGCTGCAGGTGCTGCTGCGGGAGCTGCGGGAGCTGCTGCCGGTGTCTCTGCCGGTGCTGCTGCGGGCTGCTCAGCAGGTGCTGCTGCGGGAGCTTCTGCTGCTGCAGGTGCTTCAGCAACTGTTGCAACTTCCTGGGGCTGCTGCTCGAGAACTGATGCGACATAGGTCGGAAGCTCTGCACTGAGAAGAGCAACTGCGAAATCGATGTCCTCTTCTGTGATGTCAACCGGGAATGTCAGAACTGCAGTTCCGTTGTTGATTGTCAGCTCGGTACCCTCGAGGTACTTTGAATATGCTGCATAAGCTGTCTTTGCTGCCTGAGCGACTTCAGCGTTGGTGATGAACTCGGGATAGGTGATTGTAGCGACCTTGTCAGCATAGACAATGGTTGCCTCGTATCCGAGGACGGAGAATGTTCTCTCGACTGTCACGACAGCCGGCTGCTCCGGGAGAATGATTGCTGCAACGTAAGCAGGAAGCTCTGCGGCAAGCATTCTGACTGCTGCATCGAGATCTGCTTCGGAAAGCTCGACGGGGAATGTCAGATATGCGGTTCCGTTGTCAACAGCAAGCTCTGTGCCCTGGAGATATGCGCCGTATGCTGCATAAGCTGCCTGAGCGGCCTGAAGAACCTCGGCGTTGGTGATGAACGAAGGATATGTGATTGTGGCAACCTTGTTCTCATATACGATTTTTGCCTCATAGCCATAGAGTGAAATTGTCCACTCGGGAAGCTCTGCGACCTCTGCGGGTGCTTCTGCGGGAGCTGCGGGCTCTTCTGCAGGTGCTGCGGGCTCTTCTGCAGGTGCTGCAGGCTCTTCTGCAGGTGCTGCAGGCTCTTCTGCAGGTGCTGCGGGCTGCTCTGCGGGAGCTGCGGGCTGCTCTGCCGGAGCTGCGGGCTGCTCTGCCGGTGCGGGCTCAACTGCTGCGGGCTCGACAGGCTCAAGCGGTTCGACCTGGGCGGACTTACATCCGACAAGTGCGACGGCCATTGCGATGACCATGATTGTCAGAAAAATGGATTTTGAAAAACGCTTCACGTGTTTCCTCCTCATGACGTTCTCAATATATAACACACTTATAATAACACATGCACGGTAATGTGGATACAGAAAAAAAGCTATTTTTGAACAAAAAAACTGCTATTTTCCGCGTCCCAGTTCATGTATTCCAAAAAAAACCCGCTGATATGCGGGTTTGAATTGAAAGAATCTTACATCAGATCCTTCGGCTTGCGGGCCGTGTTACCGGTCTTCACGCAGTAAGCGATGTGATGGAGCTTTCCGTTCTCGAAAACTGACTTTGTCTTGATCTCGCCACCCCAGCGGCTCATCAGGACCTTTGCGCCTTCACGACGTGCGTTTTTAGAAATAGCACCTGCCATATTTTTCCTCCGTTTGGATTAATTCACAATATCAGACGTAATATAGAACGAATCCGATGTTTTAGTCAAACCCTTTGGTCTGATTTTGCATTGAATAAAACACTTCCAACGGGTATTTTTAACACATGGGAAAGAACATCGCAAGGAAAATCTATCTCCTGCCCGTGAAAGCCTACCAGAAACTGCTCTCCCCCTGGCTCGGCAAGTCCTGTATCTACAGCCCGACCTGCTCCGAGTACTTCAACAGGGCCGTGATGGAATTCGGCATCATCCGGGGAACCATCCTCGGTACCAGCAGGATCCTCAGATGCAACCGCCTCTTCTACGGTGGTCCGGACGATCTTCCCGAAAACTTCAGCTGGAGACACATCCGGGACCGCCGCACCGCATTCCGACGCCACGGCAAGGCCCTCTTCTAGGCCGATACCATTAATAATATCTAATTAAACTGATACTACACGTTCCGGCTGATATCCTTGACGAACGATATCAGGACGCTGAGTGCCCTTTCGTTGTGCCCGCCTTCGGGGATAATGATGTCCGCATATTCCTTCGTAGGCTCGATGAAAAGCGAATGGCCCGGTCTGACAACCTCAAGATACTGCTTCACGACGCTGTCGAGCGTCCTTCCCCTCTCGTTGATATCCCTCAGAAGCCTTCTTATGAACCTGATGTCATCAGGGGTATCGACATAGATCTTGAGATCGAGGAGATTGCGGATCTCGGGGTCGAAGAGGACCATGAGGCCCTCCACGATGATCAGCGGAGCAGGATCCAGATGAACCGTCTCGCTTTTGCGGCAGTGATGAACGAAGTCGTACTGGGGCATGTCGATGCCGATTCCGTTCTTCAGGTCGCTCAGATGCCTGTGAAGCAACTCCATGTCGAAGGCATCGGGATGGTCGAAGTTGTAGGCGGTGATGTTCGAGTTGTTGATGAACACCGCGCTCTTGTAGTAGTTGTCCTGGGGGATGAAGACAAAATCGGGACAGACCTCGCCTATCTTGCGGACGATGGTGGATTTACCGCTTCCTGAGCCGCCGGTGATTCCGATTACCTTTACCCCTGACATCAGCTGTTCTCCTTCCTGTCGGTGTAGAAGTGGTAGACCGTCGTGCTTTCGAAAAGTTCTCCGGGTCTCACGATGCATGATGGGAATTCAGGATGATTGACTGCATCCGGATAGAACTCTGTTTCCAGACAGAAGCCGGTCTGGTGAGCATATCCGCACTCGCCGTCCATGAAGTTTCCGCTGTAGAGGTGGAAGGCAGGAAGATCCGTGAATGCCTGCATGACCCTTCCGGTCTCGGGTTCGCGCACTTCGATGAACTTGACAAAGCCCCTGCCCGGTCCGTCAAGCCTGTCGATGATGTAGGCATGGTCGTAACCGCCTGCTGCCTTGAGTTCGGGAGCATCGATTTCGTCTCCGAGAGCTTTCTCGGAAGTGAAGTCCCATGCGGTCCCCTTCACCGGAACGATGCTTCCGTCGGGGATGAGGCCCGGCCCTACTCCGACGATGCTGGAGCTGTTCATGATCACCCTGTGTGAGCGGATGCTCTCGGACGGATTGCCTGTAAGATTGAAATAGGTGTGGTTTGTAAGATTCAGCGGGCAGGCTTCGGTACAAGTGGCGCTGTAATGGATTCTGAACACCCCGTCGGACGAAAGCGAGAAGCGGACCCTGATGTCTGCATCACCGGGGAAACCGTCTTCGGCCTGGGTTACCTTGATGGAACAGAGAAAACCGTCATCCATATGTTTGACAGTCCAGATCCTCGCCCAAAGACCTTTTATTCCGCTATGAAGGAAGTTCGGGCCATCGTTGGGCTCGAAGGACCATTTCCTTCCGTCCAGTGTGAAGCTTGCCCCTCCGATCCTGTTGGCAAAACGTCCGACGGTAAGCCCGTAGAATTTGGTGGACCCCAGTATGACATCGGGATTCTGCACGGCACCCACGAACGGAAGTGTCACATTTGCGATCTTTCCGTCCCTGTCGGGAGTGCAGATCGAAGTGACCGCGCATCCCAGATTTAGAATCGAAAACGAATAATCCCCGCTCCTGTAAGTGTACTCCCGAACGTCCATGAAAGCCCCCTATCTGTCGTCGTCGCTCTTGCTCTTGAGCACTGCAAGATATGCACTCTGCGGAATCTCCACATTGCCCACGAGCTTCATGCGTTTCTTTCCTTCCTTCTGCTTTTCCAGCAGCTTTCGTTTTCTGGTTATATCACCGCCGTAGCACTTGGCCGTAACATCCTTGCGGAAGGCATTGATCGTCTCCCTGGCAATGATGTTGCCGCCTATTGCTGCCTGAATGGGAATCTTGAACTGATGGCGCGGAATCTCTTCCTGGAGTCTCTCGCAGGCCTGTCTTCCGCGAGATGCCGCATTATCCCTGAAGACAAGCATGCTCAGGGCATCGCAGGCCTCTCCGTTGACCAGGATATCCATTCTTACCAGGTCGGTCTTTCTGTAACCGATGATCTCGTAATCGAATGAAGCATAGCCTCTGGAGACCGATTTGAGCCTGTCGTAGAACTCGAAGAGAACCTCTGCAAGAGGCATCTCGTAGATGAGTTCGACGCGCTTTGTGTCAATGTAGTTCATCCCGGTCTGGACACCGCGCTTTTCCATGCAGAGGGTGATTATCTGTCCCACATAGGCAGTGGGTGTGATTACGCTTGCCTTGATGTAGGGCTCTTCGGCGTAATCGATCTTCACCTGGTCCGGATAATCCAAGGGATTGTCCACTTCTATCATCTCACCGTTCTTCATGTGGATGTGGTAGCGGACCGATGGGCTGGTCAGGACAATGGAAAGTCCGAACTCACGCTCGATACGCTCCTGGACGACCTCCAGATGCAACATACCCAGAAAACCGCACCTGAAACCCTGTCCCAGGGCTATCGAACTGTCCTTCTCGTAAACCAGGGAGGCATCGTTTAGCTTGAGCCTCTCGATGGCATCCAGAAGGTCCTCGTAGTCATTGGTATCGACAGGATAGATTGAGCTGAACACGACCGGTTTGACATCCTTGAATCCTTCGCAGGGTTCCTCGGCGGGATTGGACGAAAGGGTTACGGTATCGCCTACCCTGATGTCGCTTATGTTCTTGATGCCTGCGATGAAGTAGCCGACATCACCTGAATTAAGGGTTCTGGTCCGAACCAGATTCAGCTGGAAGATTCCGACCTCTTCGACCTTGTAGGTGGCATGGCTGTTCATGAACATGATCTCATCGCCTTCGCTGACCTTGCCCTCGAAGATACGGAAATGGACGATGACTCCCCTGTAGGGGTCGTAATGGCTGTCGAAGATCAGAGCCTTGAGAGGTTTTGAGTTATTCTCATCAGGAGCAGGGATGTATTCGACTATGGCCTCATAGAGGTCGTCGACACCCTCACCGGTTTTTGCCGATACCTTCTGGGCCATATCGACATCCAGTCCGAGATCGTGGTCGATCTGTTCCAGACAGGACGGAATATCCGCGCTGGCAAGGTCGATCTTGTTTATTACGGGGATGATTTCCAGATTGTGGTCCATGGCCATATAGAGGTTGGCCAGAGTCTGGGCCTCCACTCCCTGTGAGGCATCTATCAGAAGAAGTGCTCCCTCACAGGAACTGATTGCCCTGGAAACCTCGTACGAGAAGTCGACGTGACCCGGGGTATCTACAAGGTTCAGCTCATAGAGTTCCCCGTTCTTCGCGGTATAGGGAATCGTGACGGCCTGGCTCTTGATGGTGATTCCGCGCTCACGCTCGATGTCCATGTTGTCGAGGATCTGGGTCTGCTCTGGACCTCTTGTGGTCACTAGGCGGGCCTTCTCGATGAACCTGTCGGCAAGAGTGGACTTGCCGTGGTCTATGTGGGCGATGATGCAGAAGTTTCTCTTGTGCGCGGAATCAACCATGACTTACCTCAGAGGATATCGGAATTCTTGGGACCGACTGCTTCGAATCCGAGAAGCTCGCGGACCTCGTTGTCATCGAGGGTCTCACGGGCAACCAGAGCCTGGGCAAGCTTGTCCAGCTGATCCTTGTGTTCGGTAAGGATCCTGGTCGCATCCTCCATACACTCGGAGAGAATCTTGCGGATCTGCTCGTCGATCTTGGATGCTGTCTCGTCGCTGAAGTCCTTATGCTGTGCAATCTCACGTCCGAGGAAGAGCGGCTCGCCTTCCGAACCGAGGCTTATGAAGCCCAGATCGCTCATACCCCACTCCGTAACCATGCGGCGTGCGATATCGGTCGCCTGCTTGATATCGGAACTGGGACCTGTTGAAGTCTGACCGTTGAGGATGCGCTCGGCGATGTATCCGCCCATGGCCATCTTGATGTGGCTCAGCAGTGCGCTTCTCTTGAGGTAGGACTGATCGTTCTCCGGAAGGCCCATCGTGACACCGCCGGCATTACCGTGCGGGATGATGGTGACCTTGTACAGCGGATCGATGTCCGGCAGATAGTAGAACAGAAGCGCATGGCCGCTCTCATGGTAGGCAGTCAGCAGCTTGTCCTCGGGTGTCATTACATGGCTCTTCTTGGCAACGCCGAGGACCATCTTGTCCCTAGCCTGCTCGAAATCGGCCATGGTGACCGTCTTGCGGTTCTGTCTGGTGGCAAAGAGAGCTGCCTCGTTGACCAGGTTGGCAAGATCGGCTCCGGAAGCACCCGGTGTAGCCCTGGCGATTCTCTTGAGATCGACCTCGGGATCGGTCTTGACGTGGGAGGCATGAATCTTGAGGATGTCTTCTCTCTCATTGATGTCGGGAAGCGTGATGGAAACCTGTCTGTCGAAGCGGCCCGGTCTGAGAAGTGCGGGATCCAGGACATCGGCTCTGTTGGTTGCTGCGATGACGATGACTCCGCTTGTGGTGTCGAAGCCGTCCATCTCGACCAGAATCTGGTTCAGGGTCTGCTCCCTTTCATCGTGGCCTCCGCCGAGTCCGCTTCCTCTGGAACGTCCGACTGCATCGATTTCATCTATGAAGAGGATGCACGGAGCATGCTTTCTTCCCTGATCGAAGAGGTCTCTTACACGGGCGGCTCCCATACCGACGAACATCTCGACGAAGTCCGAACCGCTGGTGTGGAAGAACGATACCCCGGCCTCGCCTGCAACGGCCTTGGCAATAAGGGTCTTACCGGTTCCCGGAGGACCTACGAGAAGCACGCCCTTGGGAATCTTTGCACCGATTTCGGTATATCTCTTCGGGTTCTTGAGGAACTCAACGACTTCCTGAAGCTCGTATTTGGCCTCTTTCTGTCCGGCGACGTCCTTGAATTTGATCTTGATGTCCTTGTCGGTATACTGCTTGGCATGGCTCTTTCCGAACTGCATCATCTGTCCGCCGCCTGAAGTCTGGCGAAGGAGCATGATGGTAAAGCCGATGAAGATTATCCACGGCAGAAGCTCCAGGACGATTGCCAGGATGGAGACATCAGCTTCCGAGCCGACGATCTCGACATTGTGGTTCTCGAGAAGTTTCAGAAGATCATCATCCTGGTAAGGGATTCTGGTCTTGTATTCGCTTACGTCGTACAGCGTGAATATGACTGTCGTGCCGTTCTTGATGTTGGCACCGTAGACCTTGCCGTTCTCCACCGCGTTCTTGAAAGCGGAGTAGGAAACCTCCGTCGTATTGTTGTTTGAAGTGAAGATAGTCAGTGCAAACAGGATGATCAGTGCTGCGAAGATGATCAGTCCGATCCTGTTCTTGCGGGATCTGAACGGACTGTTGGGACCCTGCCCCTGACCCTGATTGGGTCTCTGCTGACCGGAACCCTTGTTCTGGTCCGAAGTACCCCTGGGTCTCCAGTAGGAATCGGCATCCTTGTTCTGGGAAGAACCGTTCTTTTTGTTATCGTTTCCGGAGTCGGGAGAATCCGACTGCAGACCTGCGAAACTGTCCGGCTTCACATGCTGCATCTCATCATATGGAGTTTCCTTCCAGAAGGCTTTGGCACTGTCGTTGTTTTCAGCAGGAGTCTCCTGTGGAGTCTCCGTCTGCTCTTTTTCGATATTCTCTTCAGGAACGTTGTTCTGAAGGTCGTTTTCTCTGTCGTTGTTGTCCATTATTTTAACCTTTAGTGACAATATATAAAGGAAAGTCCTTTGGGGCAAGAGAAGTTCTGAACTTCACACAAATTCTATCTTTGCCTCCCCAGACACGGCCGAATACCGCACAAATCCCTTCTTTGTCCTCTATTACTGGGACACGGCTTCTGAAACAAGCGGGAATGCCCATGTCCTGAAGCAGTCGCTTTACAAGCTTGGAACCGTCCTTGAGGCGGATTCTGTCTCCTAACCTTGCAAACCGGATTCTGACATCCGATGCAAATGCTTCGGTATCCAGTCTGACGGATTGCTCATCCCCCGATGCCTCTGCATGAACGGAGCTTGTGAAACTCAGTCCGCAGGGAAGAGAGATTCTCTGGGCCACTGAAGGATCGAAGCAACACTCGAAGCTTATGCAGAGCTCATCGACTGACGGGTCCGTGAGAAAAAGAGAGCCGTGATGAATTGTAAATAGTGCCCCGTTGGAACCTTCCGTACAGTCCTCAGCCCTCTCGATTGCACGGAGAACCCTGTCCAGAAGACTCATCGGTAGTTCCTTCTCGCCGAACACATGATCCCACATGCAGAAGAGAACTGCCATTCGCTGGAGTACGCTCTTTCCGACGAGAACTTTCAGGGCAATAGTGTCGGTCTCAAAGCCCCGAAGATTGAGCTCAGCCAGCTCCTTTCCGACTTGATCGGAGAGGCTCAGCAGAGAACTGTCATAGCCTTTCCAAATGGCCTGAATCTGAGGTAATGCTTCATTTCTTATGAGATTTCTTCGATAACAGGCATCTGAATTTGTAGAGTCATTACTCCACTTGAGGTTCTTTTCAATCAGGTATTCTTCCAATTCCGCGCGTTCGAAATCCATTAGCGGACGAATCAGATGCCTGCTCTCATCAAGGGCGGAAACACCCCTGAAAGAGGTTGCGGGGGAACCGGATGACAGCTTCATGAGGATGGTCTCGATCTGATCCTGGGCATGGTGTGCTGTGAGGATGAAAGAAGCTTTTCTTTTCAGGCGCTCTTCCTGCAGTACTTCATATCTGAGTGTTCTGGCTACATCCTCGATACCGCCTCCCCTTCTGCGGGCAAGATCGGATACTTTGCCCTCTTCAATGGACCGTAG
>JAGCUM010000150.1 GCA_017962865.1 Spirochaetales bacterium | reverse complement strand
GATGAAGTAGCGGTCTCCGCGGTCGAAGATGTCTCCGAACAGCTGGTCGAAGGCATTGGGCTCTCCGATGTTGAAGAAGTTGGATCTGATAAGGTCGACTGCGGCACGTACCTCGTTGTCTGCATTGATGAAGTCATACGGATTGTACGAACCCTTCATTGCCGAAATCTGGTCCTCGGTATGGCCGAAGATGAAGCAGTTCTCGTTTCCTGCTTCCTGTGCGATCTCCACATTTGCTCCGTCCAGGGTTCCGATCGTCAGGGCTCCGTTGAGCATGAACTTCATGTTTCCTGTTCCGGAAGCCTCAAGGCCTGCAGTTGAGATCTGCTCGCTGAGGTTGGTTGCAGGGATGATGCTCTCGGCCATCGTGACGCGGTAGTTGGGCATGAAGAATACCTTGAGCTTCTTGTTGACCGACTTGTCTGAATTGACCATTGCAGAGAGGCAGCTGATGAACTTGATGGAAAGCTTTGCATTCACATAGCCCGGAGCGCTCTTTCCTCCGAAGAGGAATGTTGTCGGCGGGAAGGATTCATAGAACGAGCGGTCATTCTTGAGCTTCTGGTAGATCATGACGATGTCGAATGCGTTCAGAAGCTGGCGCTTGTACTCGTGGATTCTCTTGACCTGGACATCAAAGACAGTCTTGGGGTCCAGGATTATTCCGCAATCCTTCTTGAGGAATTCTGCAGCCCTGACCTTGTTGTCTGCCTTGATTTCGGCGAATTTCTCCGCAAAGGCGGCATCATCTGCAAACGGCTTGAGCTTTGCAAGCTTGTCGGCGTTTGTTATCCATTCGTCGCCGATGGCATCGGTAATGAGCTTCGCCAGCTTGGGGTTGGAGGCCAGAAGCCAGCGTCTGGGAGTGATTCCGTTGGTCTTGTTCTGGAATTTCTCCGGGAAAATCTTGTTGAACTCCGGGAACATGGAATTCTTCAGAAGCTCGGTATGCAGCTCTGCAACACCGTTGACTGCATGGCTTCCGATGATTGCCAGATTTGCCATCCTCACGCTCTTGGGGTCGGACTCCTCGATGATGCTGACTTTGGAGATTGCCTTGTTGTCCATCGGGAAGTATGCCATGGCATAGGGGATGAAGCGTGAGTTGATCTCGTAGATGATCTGCATGTGTCTGGGCAGGATCTCCTGCATCATCGGAACCGGCCACTTCTCCAAGGCTTCCGGCATGAGGGTGTGGTTGGTGTATCCCATACACTGCTTTGTGATCTCCCAAGCGAAATCCCAGTCCAGATTCTCCTGGTCGATGAGGATTCTCATGAGCTCTGCGATTGCAATCGAGGGATGTGTGTCATTGAGCTGGATTGCCGCATATCTGGGCAGCTCTCTCCAGTCGTTGCTGGATCTCTTGAAACGCCTGATGATATCTGCAAGCGAGCATGCAACGAAGAAGTACTGCTGCTTGAGTCTGAGAACCTTTCCGAGATACTGGGTATCGTTGGGGTAGAGTACCTGACTGATGTTCTCTGCCTGGACCTTATGGCGCACTGCCTTGTGGTAGTCTCCTCCGTTGAACTCCTCGAAGCTGAATTCCTCAAGGGCCTTGGCGCTCCAGAGTCTGAGGGTGTTGACGGTCTTTCCGCCGTAACCGATGATCGGCATGTCATAGGCCATGCCCTGGATCTTGTCGGTATCGACCCATTTGTAGTTGTCACGTCCGTTCTCATGGATCATTTCCACGCGGCCGCCGAAATTGACCGTATATCTGAGGTCCGGTCTGGCGATTTCCCACGGGTTGCCGTCACGGAGCCAGTTGTCGGGCTGCTCGAACTGATAACCGTTTCTGATCTGCTGGCGGAAGATTCCGTAGTTGTATCTGATTCCGTAGCCGAAGGAGGGGATTTCCAGGGTTGCCATCGAGTCCAGAAAGCATGCTGCAAGTCTTCCGAGACCTCCGTTTCCCAATCCTGCATCGGGCTCGACGTCTGCCAGCTCTTCATAGGAGTATCCGAGATCCTTCAGGGCCTCGGTGACCTCGTTCTGAAGTCCCATGTTTGTGATGTTGTTGGTCATGGCCCTTCCCATGAGGAACTCGAGGGAGAGGTAATAGACTCTCTTGGCCTTTGCCGCCTGCTGGGTTTTCCTTGAAATGTCCCACTGGTGGATGATTCTGTCGCGGATGGAGTAGGCCAGGGCATCATAACGTCCCTGCATGGTTGTATGGAAGACGTCTGCATCCTGTGTGTATTTCAGATGCTCTGCGAAATCCCTCTCGATTGCGCCTGCAGTATATGAGATTCTGGTGTTCTCTGCTTTCTTCTCTTTGCTCTGGGCCATTGGTAAGTCCTTGTTTTCATAAAAATCAGCATCGGGTTAATTCAAAAAATAAAAGAAGTTAATGATGCTGATGGTGAGTATATCAGAAAAAAAGGATTAGTA
Organism: Spirochaetales bacterium; assembly: GCA_017962865.1. Next base: position 836 of record JAGCUM010000150.1, on the reverse strand, counting down.
TCAATTGTTTTCACCCATGTAGCAATTAGTGATTGAATGTTTAGTCTATTCATTTATACTTGAGTACGTATGAAGAAAACAGCCCTTGTTCTCCTGTTAGTGCTGACATTGATTTTCCCGCTGTTCTCGCTGACTAATTCACAGAAAATCTATTCCGTGGACGATCCGGTATACGGCTACATCCGCGACCTCTATCTTCTTGAAGGACTCTCGACACCATCCACAACCGGTCCGTGGAGCGGCAGCGAGCTCGAGAAGATGCTCGGCATATTCGACAGGTCCTCGCTTTCCGAGGTATCCGGAAGTCTCTTTGACAGGGCCTCCGAAGTCCTCAAGGACGATTCCTCCGAGCCCGTCTTTTCCCTGGGCCTTGATGTGCACGAGGAGCTGTTCATCCATACGAATCCTTCGGACGAGCGCTTTCAGGGAAGGGGGAACTGGTGGCGCGGATGGGAGAACGAGAGCCAGTTTCTGAGCGTCCTTACCGAAGGCCGTTTCGGAAGTTCTCTCTACGGTATCTTCAGTCTTTCGTTCGGGGTTGCCCGGGACTGGAGAAAGAGCAGCGGGGAGGATCCCGTTTCCAGAACATTCGGAGACCGTGTGTTATGGACCAACACCCCGTTCCTAGGACCCAACGATGTGGATCAGTTCAACATGAACTTCCCGTACAGGACCTTTGTTGCCGCCGGTACCGATTACTGGTCGCTGCAGTTCGGCCGCGAAAGGCTGAGCTGGGGAAACGGAACTACCGGAAATTTCGTGATAGACTCGCACCTGAAGTTCCACAACATGATCCGTTTCTCGGCATTCGGCGGAACCTTCAAGTATACGTTCCT
>JAGCUM010000149.1 GCA_017962865.1 Spirochaetales bacterium | reverse complement strand
GATCCGTTGATTGCATCGATTTCACATTTCTTGCCGTTCCTGTAATCGATCAGCATCCCGGCGGTGATGCCCCTGTGTTTTCTCATGGCAAATGTAATAAGCAAGAAGGACAGAAGCTTCTTGAAACGGGAATGGTAATCGAACAGCTTTGTTATATCGTTACCCTGGACCGGTTCAATCCTTACACCGCTTGCCTTGCATACTTCAATGCACTCCTTGATTATTGCCTGAGCACATCTTCTGGCTTTCTTGTTATCACAGACAGCACCGAAAGTATCGCCTATTACTGTGGACATCCCTGAAAAAGAGGAGTTTATCAACAATTTGGACCATCGTGATCCTATGAAATTCTCAGATACCGTTACCGGCCCCATCAACTGCAGAATGGACTTCACATCATCAATATGCTTCTTGCCGCCCTCGCTGATCGCACCGATTTCAAAGCAGAGCCTTTCCCTTGAAGAAGTAAGTGTACTGTGTCCGCTTTCCTTCATGGTAGCGCCCCAGCCTATCGTGCAGCCAAGGGTTCGGTCCTCACCCACGATGGAAGCAATCAGGGGTTCCGGAAGTCCGTTCTGTGTGGTGCAGATTGCACCGTCTTCTGAAAGATGCTCTGAGAGGAAACGAACGACGGACTCATTCTCCAGCTGTTTCGTAATCAGGAAGAGATAGTCAAAGACACCTTCCATTTCGGAAGGCAGAAATGCCTTTACTTTCTGAGTGAAGCTTATTTCTCCGTCGATTATCGCCCCATGTTCCCTCAGGGCTTCAACATGAGAAACATTTCTGTTGTAGAGTTCTACTCCGGAGCCTAGGTCCAGACCGCTTTACGGTGCATTCTTCGAAATGAACGCACCGAGAATGGTCCCGAGGGACCCTGCTCCGAAAATGGCTACGCGCATTGATTACTGACCGCTTCTAGCCTTTGATGCCTTGTTGATATTGTATGCTCTCTTGCGGGAACTGATAGCCTTTCTGGAAGGTCCCCATTTCTTCTCTATCTCAGAGACCCGGTTGACCATCCTGTGCTTCCAACGGATTCCGTAGGAGACGCCGATCATGATGATTCCGACGAGTGCAAGAACCACTCCCGTGATCATGGTGAACAGCGGCTTCAGATTCGTAAGACCGAATTTCTTTCCGGACAATGCCATGACTATGATGACGACAAGGCCTGCAACCATGAGCACAAGACCGCCCACCTGTGCGGCGATAAAAGTTCCGGAGTACACAGTATTACCGACAACCATAACACCCTTTCCTACGGCTTTGAAACCTTTACCTACACCCTTTCCTACGGTTTTGACACCTTTGACGGTACCTGAACCGACGTTCTTGGCTATGTCCTTGACTCCCATTTCATGCCTCCGTTGCAAATATAACTATATTAAAGCACACAAATCAGAATGAGAAAAGAATTATATCGTTGCTTCCACCGCTGACCATAGGAGTCTGACGGGATTCTCCATCGTGCGCGGTTACATATTTGGCAACCTCAAAGAGCGTGATCCTTCCGTCCTTCTCTGCAGCGGCAGAGGTCAGAGTCTGGTTCTCCTCATCCCAACCCAGAGCCTTGAGAAGCGCATCGGTGAATTTGCCGTGCAACGGATCCGTTGAGAAAGTGTACTCATAGGAAAGCTCATTGTATCTGGCAGCACTCAGACAGAACAGAGAGGAGCTCTCCCTTATCCTGTTTTCAACAAGAAGTGCGGAAGAATCATAGAATTGGTATTCTCCCATCGTAACGGAGAAGAAACCGCTCTGAACCAAAGCCCCGGAGTAGCAGAAATCACCTAAAACAACCTTTACTCCCTTGATTGCATCAACCAAGGCTAGAAACTCTGAAATCGGGAACAAAACACTGGAATCCGGCCGGACCGGGTCTCTCGGAACCAGATATGAGCACGAAGCAGTATCAGTTCCATAGGGAAGCTTATCCTTTACTCCGAAACCGTGTCCGCTGTAATAGATGATTGTGATATCGTTTGCAGAAGATGATGAAGCAATGTCCTCAAGCTCTGAAACCAGCTTGTTCTTGTAAACATCGGCAGGCTCTGTAATATAACGCGTTTCGTAATCAAGATTCGCTTTTTCCGCCAGATTTGATAAGGTTCTTCCTACCTGAAGGGCATCATTTACCGTTTTATAGAGTTTTCCGGCCTGGGCATTCTCAAGCTGTGTCCCATCCTCATAATAGACTTTGGACCCATACTGATAGTCGTTTCCGTAAACCAGGATATGCATCTTCCCGACTGAGGGAGCCCGGTATGAGAGCTCACAGGAACAAAGGGCAACAAGGAGGAGTACCGGTAATAGGAAGATCATCACTCGTTTCATTGTCCGCCTATCCTCTTCGAATCCCATGAAAGGGTCAGGGCCACGGATGTGCGGATGCTTATCGCATCAGCTTTCCAGGAAGCGGTAACCGGTATTGCGGCATACATATCCAAAGCAGATACGGAAAAAAGCCTAATGGCAGGAACCAGCTCGAAATCCATTGCGAGGAACCGCGTCTGTGTCTTCGTGAATCTGCATGGAAGGAACCTGTATCTGAATCCGATATCGAAAGTCCGATTTATCCGCCAGTTAAGGTCCACCACAAACCCCAAGCCGGCATAAGGCTTGAGGACACTCGACCCGAAAGGAAGGGACTTTGAGACACTAAGATAGGTCAGACCCGCACCAAGCTGGACAGCAGAGCCCTGATTTCCATCAAAGACATATGCAATATTGAGCATCTCGAAATCGAAACCGAAAGATTGGGATGTCCGGAACGGAGGAGTCTCCACTGTCGGGTCCCCGGGATATTCCTTCAGATAGTCTGCAGTCGGATGGCAGAAGACCGCACCGTACCAGGCCGATACCGACGGTCTTGTGGCAATGGATGCAAAAGTGCACGAAAAAGCCGTAATGAGAATAAGAAGAAAGCAGACTACCCTCTTTTTCATCAGCATGATTATACCAACTAAACCCCGCAATTACCAACTGGTTACATATATACAATTGTGCTAATCTCTACATATGCTCATCGATTTCCACAGCCACCTCACCGGTCCGGACTCGATAGTCTGTACTGCCGATGCCTCTATGCCTGATGCAGGATCACTTCTCAGATGTGCAGGCCTTCTGCCGGATAAGTGGACCGAAGAAAGACAGAAGGAGCTCTTCTCCCTTCTGGAACAGAACCCTGAACTGCAGCTGGGTGAAGTCGGTCTTGACCGCAGATTCGAAAGCATCCTTCCGATGGAAAGGCAGATTGCCATCCTCCGTGAAGAAATGGCATTTGCAATCAATGGAAGTCGTTGCATCAGCATTCACTGTGTTCATGCAACCAAGCCGATGATCGATATCCTCAGAGAACTTAATTACAGGCCTTACAGCATACTGTGGCACGGATTTACAGGATCGCCTGAAACTGCAAGAGAGCTATCGAAACTCAATGTTATTCTCTCCATCGGACCACGATTTCAGGGAAACATCGAAGAAATCCTGCAGTCAAATCCCTATTCTGTTCCCGAGACCGACTATGAAGGATCCGACATCCTTGAACACCATAGAATTCTCGAAAGCCGGTATCAACGCTTCCCGGAGGGTTATTCCGGGAAAGCAGAGGTTATATTTAAGCTCTTCCGCTTCGGACAAGTCAGTCAGTAAGGTATACTCAGCGTCAGTGAGGCTCCGCACATGGTGCCTGCTTTCCGGCTTCTGACAATCACATCATACCTGTGTACTCCGTTTTCAGCAGTTATCAGATAACTGAAGCCATCCGCGGAATTCTGAAGAACCCCATCCTTGTACCACTGGAAAGCCAGGTCTTCCGGGTCTATATCATCAGGCAAAGAGAAATAGCAGGCCTTAAGGGTAACTTTCTGGCCCTTAGAAGGACTCTTGGGATAGTAATCAATGTAGAAATTCATGGGCTTTCCGACAGCATTCTCGAATGATATCGATGTTCCCGAGTGTATCACAGGCTTCGACCCCTGCAGTTCAACGATTCCGACGGACCTGGTATTCGACACGATCCGTACCGCATCCGTAGCCCCTACCCCGATACTTCCCTTCGAATCCCTGACCTGTACGCTCAGAACATGACAGCCCGCATCCAGGGATAGGATCATGGAAGTCTGACATTCGGACGTGTAGACGTCCTTGTTTCTGGAAATCACATTCCCGTCGCTGTCTTCCAGTTCTATGCTTATCCGCATCTGCTGTTCATTGCAGATTTCCTCGTTCCATCGGAAATCAAGCTCGAGGGTTCCCGACCCCGTTATTGTATCGAGCACGATCGTTGCACTGTTGTTTCCTGCATTGATAGTGCACTGCCCGCTTCCGGTTGCAAGCTCATTGTTCTCCGCATTCAGCGCCTTGGCGGTGATGGTCCATAATCCGGGAATAAGATCATTCACGGAAAGCTCGCTGTCCGTAGACAGTATCGGTCCGAATGAAGACCCCGAAGGACCTGTTCCCGAGACCGAATACTTCTTGGTTTCCATCAGGGTCTGGGAAGGCATGATGGTCCTGGAATTATCCTGTTCTATATGAAGCTCCAGGCATGTCCTGCCCCCTTCTCCGGAATCACGGCAAGACATTGCGACGACAATGACCGATACAGCAATCAACAAAAAATAAAGCTTTCTTTTCATAGAGACTCCTTCGGGTTTTACCCTTCAGAATCCCTATACAGAAAAACTGCACTTTTCATTAGAAATTTCAGGGCAAAAATGCAACAATATTTGGCATTTTTCATCTTTTTTCCGAAAAAAAATGAGGCCTCCGAACGGAAGCCTCTTATATAACAATTACTTATATCAGAACATTTTCCTAAGCTTGTCAGAAGAATCAAGAGCCATGAGGGTCTTCACAGGATCCTTGACCTTTGACATGAAGATCATTGCTGCGATGACATAAGGCTTGTAGGAAGCCTGCTTGTACAGCGGATCGAGGTAGCGGTC
>JAGCUM010000148.1 GCA_017962865.1 Spirochaetales bacterium | reverse complement strand
GGCTCTGAGAGATCTCTTGCGCTTGGTCGTCTTCTTGGTGAGAATATGGCGAAGGCCCTGCTTCTTGTATCTGACCTTGCCAGTCCCGGTGACCCTGTACCGCTTCGCTGCGGCTTTTCTTGTTTTCATCTTAGGCATTTCATACCTCTGTTAAAGCGCCCTGAGGAACAAGACCCCCTCAGTGGCTGCCGTATACGGCGCCGTTTCCGGCACCAAAACCTCCGTACGGAGATTATTTGCTCTGTGGCTGCTTCTTTGCACCGGTTTTGGCCGGGCTGAGAAGCATTGACATGTTTCTTCCTTCCATCGCTGGCTGGGAATCAACGTTGTATACTATCTCTTTTTCTGTCAACAGTTCAAGTATCTTGAACAGGACATCCTTTCCGAGTTCGGTGTGTGCGAGCTCACGGCCGTGGAAGCGGATGGTGACCTTACACTTGTCTCCGCCGGAGAGGAACTCCGCGATGGCCTTGGACTTGACCTCGAGATCGTGGGTATCGATCTTGGGCTGCATCCTGATCTCACGCATCTTTACGATGGTCTGGTTCTTCTTGGCTTCCTTGAGCTTCTTCTCCTGCTCATATCTGTATTTCCCGTAGTCGATGATCTTGCACACAGGGGGATTGGCGTTGGGGGAAATCTCCACCAGGTCAAGGCCTGCATCCTCTGCCATCGCGAGGGCGTCGAAGTAGTTTGTCACGCCTCTCTTGTCGCCGTTTTCGTCAATCAGGAAAACCTCTTTAGCACGGATCTGTCTGTTGATCCTCAGTTCCTTTGTAGCCAAGCTCACCTCAATCGTATGAATTCTTATATAAAGTTTGGCCGGACATAATGATGCCCAGCGATGGAAAATATAGCATTGAAGTTCTTTCTATGTCAAATATATTCAAGTATATTATGGTGCCGAAAGGTATTAAATTACTGATAATCAGGACCCGAAAGCCTGAAAACGCGCACCATTATCCAATTGATTGCCTTCGTGTAGGTCTTCTGTACGGATTCGAAGAGCGAGAGGGCATAGCAGAGCTCGGCAAAGACGATGCCCCCCGGGACGTCCAGCAGCACGTGCTGTCTGGTCGTGATGGTGGAGACGAACACCGCTATTGCCATCAGGAACGTCGAGATACGGAAGGCGATATGGAACTGCTTCTTACCCCTCACTCCGATGTAGCAGAACCACGCTGCCATGCAGTGCATCGAGGGGAAGTAGTTCGATGCCGGTGAGTCCGCGCTGTAGCAGAAACGCAGGACCTTGTCCCACCAGCCGTCGCCGGTGATTTCGACCCGTATGTCTGCAGTGGTCGGAAAGACCATGAAAAAGACGAAGCAGATGATCTTGGCCAACTGGACCATTGAGAAGAACTTGTTTGCCTCGTTTCGGTCCTCCTGCATCGCAATTGCGAAATAGGCGAAGAACCAGAATACAAAGCATCCGAAATAGAAGATCATCGTCCAGGGAACCGGCTTAAAAGTGTAGTCGATCGGCAGCGCGACGTCCCAGTGGTGGAAATTCCTGGACAGAAACCTGGCACTCTGATACACAAGCTGGTTGGTTGCGATGGTCAGTGCCGAAGAGACGAAAGCGAATATGAAGTTCTGCCAGGTGAGTTTCCGCATGGTAAACAAGATTAATAAAAAAGGCCGCTTTTAACAAGCGACCTTTCTCCGGAAACCTCTTTTTCCGGCATTTCTGTGCTTCAATTCGGCGCCTACCAAACAGGTATGTCACCTCATTTCATCACAACCTGCCGGCTAGTAGGTCTCCGGACATTATCCAAACGGAAAAGATTCCGGACTCAAGAAGCTCTGTCGGCTGAAATGTGTTTTCTACTCAAGCTTTGCCGGCTGAGCCGAGTACATCGATATTCTTGTGCATATACATCTTCTTGAGAGCATCACGTGCCGGTGAGAGGTACTTTCTCGGATCGAATACATCCGGATGCTCGACAAGGTACTTGCGGATCATTGCCGTCATGGCAAGTCTTCCGTCGGAGTCGATGTTGATCTTGCAGACTGCGCTCTTGGAGGCTTCTCTGAGCTGCTCCTCGGGGATACCGACGCTGTCCTTGAGCTTTCCGCCGTTCTCGTTGATGATCTTGACATATTCCTGCGGAACAGATGATGAACCGTGGAGGACAATGGGGAATCCGGGAAGCTTCTTCTCGATCTCCTTGAGGATGTCGAAGCGGAGCGGTGGCGGAACGAGGATGCCGTCAGCGTTTCTCGTGCACTGCTCTGCAGTGAACTTGAATGCACCGTGGCTGGTTCCGATTGAGATGGCCAGTGAATCGACGCCGGTCTTGGAAACGAAGTCGATGACCTCAGAGGGCTGTGTGTAGTGGGAAACCTCGGACTGAACCTCGTCCTCGATTCCGGCAAGAACTCCGAGCTCGCCTTCGACTGTGACATCGAACTGGTGTGCGTACTCGACGACCTTCTTCGTGAGGGCAACGTTCTCGTCATAGGGCAGGGATGAACCGTCGATCATGACTGATGAGAAACCGTTGTCGATACAATCCTTACATGTCTCGAAGCTGTCGCCGTGGTCGAGATGGAGGACGATGGGGATGTCGTAACCGAGCTCATGTGCATACTCGGTGGCTCCCTTGGCCATGTTTCTGAGCAAATTGATGTTGGCATAGTCTCTGGCGCCCTTGGAAACCTGAAGGATGACAGGTGACTTTGTCTCGACACATGCGCTGATGATTGCCTGCATCTGTTCCATGTTGTTGAAGTTGTATGCAGGAATTGCATATCCGCCCTTGACTGCCTTGGCGAATATCTCTCTGGTGTTTACCAGACCCAGTTCTTTGTATGATGTCATTTAGGTAATCTCCTATTACCTCAAATAGTAATGACATGAGGTGTTAGCGTCAATAATGAGGCGGCAGTTGACGGTTCGGCTTTGCATCGTTACTCTGTGCTCATGGGAAAGAAACCGGAGAAGAAACCTCTGAAGGAGAGGAAGAATATCCAGAAGCCGAATCGCAAGGGAAAGAAGGCACTGATAGCAGTCGTGGCCGTCGTTCTTCTCTGCGCAGCATTGGCCTCGGTCTATCTTTTCGCTTTCCCGCGAATCAGCATCGTGGCCGACAGCTCCTTCTTCCAGGTAGTCCCGTCTGCAGACATCATCAGGCTCAGGCTGAACTATGCCCTCAACGGCACGAGGCTTTCCGTCGTCAAGCTGGATGACCAGTGCTTCAGCTTCACTGACCTGTTTACGGCTGCAATCTCCAAGGTAAAGGGAAAGACCGTTGTCCTCAGTCCCATGGTAAGTGAATTCGCCAACTCGGAGAACGTGGATGTGTCTTCGATCCTGGAGCAGAGCATAGTCGTGGGAATAACCGTGGATACCGAAGCCACCTGTTTCGACTGCACCCTGATTCCCGACGAGCTTCCCGGCTGGCTCGAGGCATCTTCGATAATAGAAGCAGAGACTTCAAAGATGTCCCAGAATGTTGCCCTGGTCTACAGTGCAAACAGGGTATCCTATATTCAGGACATCATTGATGCATTCCCTGCAGGCCATGTTTCCGTGTTTGAAAAGAGGGGAAGCAGTGCGATCTTCGCTTCCAATACCCTTGAGGAAATGGACAGGCAGGGCATTGTCCTGGCCCTGTGTCCCTATGTGAGCACCTTCTACAGGTTCTTCAACAACGAGACCACCGTCCAGTGGGTCGTGGACTACCGCTTTGCATCGGTCGTTCCGGAAAAGAACCTCTATGCCGTGATCATTCCCGATTTCTCGGTTTTCAGGGATGTTGCGGATGATGTGGAAAAGCATTCAGACACTCAGAAGAGTCTTCCGTATATCTATGTTAAAAGATAGGGCATTTACCTCGCGCAGAGGGCCCTGAAGTTGTCCGTGATTGTCTCGGACAGCGCGTCTACGTCCATCCCCAGCAGCTCAGCGGCACAGTTATAGGTATTGACGATGTACTCGGGACTGTTTGTCCTTCCCCTGAGCGGGACGGGTGTGAGGTAGGGGGAATCGGTCTCCAGAAGCAGCCTGTCCGCAGGCACCTCTCGGATCAGTTCGCGAAGCTGTGTGTTTTTCTTGAATGTCAGGTTTCCGGCAAAACTGATGTAGTAGCCGTGCTCCAGGGCAGTCTCCATGAGGCCTCTGTCTCCGTCGAAGCAGTGGATTACTCCGCCCTTGGACGGGCCCAGACGACGGATGACATCGATGACATCTTCATCGGCATCGCGGTCATGGATCAGCACGCATAGGCCCATTTCATCCGCCCATCTCATCTGGGTCTCGAAAATTAGCTTCTGCTTGTCGTGGTTTCCGTACTCCCAGTAGTAATCCAGGCCGATCTCTCCGATGAAAGACGGCTTATGGGTCTCGATGTTGTGTCTGAGGATGTCCAGCTCACGGAGAATCTGCTCCGTGGTCTTTGCGCTGCTGTACTCGAAGTCGGGATCGGTTCCCCTGGTCTCGCTGGCTCCTGCCTCCCAGGGTCCCATTCCCGCGGAAAGCAGGATATGAGGATACTTCTGAAGAAGGCTCCTGCGTCCGGGAAGATCGTCGTGTACGCAGCCGATGTCTATTCCGCCGACAAATCCGTTTTCGGGACTTTCATCGAGGAAAGAAAAAACATTCACGCCCTTTTCGAGCGTGAACTGTGTATGGAAGTGCGAATCGATGTAATTCATCTTCAGCCGAGAAGCTTCTGCTCCAATGCAACGCCGTCGGCGTTAAGCAGGGTAGGCTTGGACTTCTGAAGCACCGTGGAGCTGTCGATGAGGACCTTGGAGACTTCCTTGTAGGAAGGAACGTCGTACATGATGTCGGTCATGATGGACTCGACTATGCTCCTGAGGCCTCTGGCTCCGGTCTTCTGGTCATAGGCGGTCTGGGCGATGGTTGCGATGGCATCATCGGTGAACTCCAGATCCACGTTGTCCAGCTTCATGGTTGCCTGATACTGGCGGATGATCGAGTTCTTGGGCTCGGTCAGGATCCTCTTGAGGTCCTCCACCTTGAGGTCGTTGAGGGCCACGTGGATGGGAAGTCTTCCGATGAACTCGGGAATCAGACCGAACTTGATCAGGTCGTCGGGAAGCACGTTGGCATAAAGGGTGGCAAGGTCCTTGTCCCTGCTGTCGGTGTGGTTCTTGCCGAATCCGATTTCGGAGGTTCCGAGTCTCTTCTCGATGATCTTGTCCAGTCCGACGAAGGCTCCGCCGCAGATGAACAGGATATTGCGGGTATCGATCTTGAGCATCTCCTGGTTGGGATGCTTTCTTCCGCCCTGAGGCGGGACGCTTGCAACCGTGCCCTCGATGATCTTCAGAAGGGCCTGCTGGACGCCTTCGCCCGAAACATCACGGGTGATGGAGACGTTCTCGCCTTTCTTTGCGATCTTGTCGACCTCATCCAGGAAGATGATGCCGTGCTCGGCAGCAGAGATATCGTCATCGGCAGCCTGAATCAGCTTGAGCAGTATGTTTTCTACGTCCTCACCGACATATCCGGCCTCCGTTATGGTGGTGGCATCGGCGATGGCGAAGGGTACGCTGAGCTTTGTCGCAAGGGTTCTGGCCAGCAGTGTCTTTCCCGTTCCGGTGGGTCCCATCAGAAGGATGTTGGACTTGTCCAGGGAGACGTTGTCGTTCTGCTCGATGTCCTTCTCGAACTTGATTCTCTTGTAATGGTTGTAGACGGCGACGCTCAGGATTTTCTTGGCCTGATGCTGTCCTATGACATACTCGTCCAGATAATCCTTGAGCTCATGCGGGGTGGGAAGCTTGTCGGGCAGGGCGTGGGTGGAAGAAGTCTTCTCTTCATTGCCCTCATCGTCATAGAGGATGTTGCGGCATCTGTCCACGCAGCTCTCGCAGATTGTCACTCCGCCGGGGCCGGTGACCATTCTGTTTGTGGAGCTTCCGCAGAACGAGCAGTATTTGTTGTTCTTTCCGAATGCCATGTCAGACCTCTCTGTAAAGAATCTTGTCGACGATATTGTAGGCCTTTGCGTCCTCAGCCGTCATGAAGTGGTCGCGCTCGATGTCGGAAGCGATCTTCTCGACTGTCTGTCCGGTATGTCTTGCAAGATAATCGATCGAGAGCTTCTTGAGCCTGATGATTTCCTTGGCGTGGATGCTGACGTCGGAAGCCTGTCCCTGTACGCCGCCCCACGGCTGGTGGATCATGACTCTTGCAGAAGGCAATATCATGCGCTTGCCGTCGGTTCCTGCCGCGAGGATCAGGGCAGCCATGGAGGCTGCCTGTCCCATGCAGATGGTGGACACGTCGCTGGAAATGATCTGCATCGTGTCGTAGATTGCAAGACCTGCGGTCACGCTGCCGCCGGGAGAATTGATATAGAGCGAGATGTCCTTCTTGGGATCCTCGTTCTCCAGGAACAGAAGCTGGGCCACAACGAGGTCTGCCCTGGCGTCATCGATCTCCCCGTCCAGGAAGATGATGCGCTCCTTGAGCAGTCTGCTGTAGATGTCGTAGGCTCTTTCTCCGAGCCCGCTGTGCTCTATTACCGTCGGAACAAGATATGATGACACTCTATCCATTGAAACCTCAGTTCTCTTCTTTCTCTTCCTTGGGCTCGACAGCTTTGAATGTATTGCTCTCAAGCAGGAGATCGCGTGCCTTTCTGTACTTGACGTCGTCCTCTGCATAGATCTTCATGGACTCGTAGTTCGGGTTGTCCTTGTTGATGTCTTCGCCGTAGTTCTTGAGCTCGGCCTCGATCTCCTCCTCGGAAACCTCGTACTTCTGCTCTTCCTTGATCTGCTCGATGATCAGCTGGCCCTTGATGTTCTGAAGGGTATCGGCCCTTCTGGTCTCGAGGAAGTTCTCCTTTCCGCCGCCCTGGGCACCCATGATCTTGAGCACATCTTCCTCGCTCATGCCGAAGCGGGAGATGAAGTTCTGCCAATCCTGCTCAAGCTGTGCCTCGACCATGCTCTTGGGAACATCGATCTCGGTCTTCTCGAGGAGAGCCTTGATGACTGCGTCGAGCTTGGCGGCCTTGTTGCCTTCCTCGGCGTTGTCCTCAAGCTGCTTTCTGGTGGCCTTCAGGAGGTCGTCGACTGTCTTGTACTCGTCCTTGACGTCCTGTGCGAAATCGTCATCGAGCTCCGGGACTTCCTTGTACTTGACTTCCTTGACTGCGACCTTGATCTTCACGGTTCTTCCGAGGTAGTCGGAACCCATGCCGCTCTCGTCGTCATATGTCTTCTCGATGACCGTCTCGTCTCCCTTCTTCATGCCGACAAGGTCCTTGTCCAGCTTGTAGAAGTTGTAGGAGCTGCCGACCGTGAATGTGAAGTCGTCTCTCTTGTTGGCTGACATCTCGTTTCCGTCGGCATCGAGCTCTGCATAGTCGATGGTGACGATATCACCCTCGGCGATGGTGCCGTTCTTGGTGATGACCATGGCGTTCTGCTCGCGCAGTCTCTCGATCTCTGCGTTGACGTCTGCGTCGGTGATCTGTCTTGCGGGATACTCGATCTCAAGTCCCTTGTACTCGGGCAGCGTGACTGTCGGAAGCACATCGTAGATGACGCTGTATGTGACGTCCGTGTTGGGCTTGAAGGGGAGCAGTGCGTCCTCGTTCTGAAGCTCGGGTGTGCTGTAGGGAAGCGGGCGGTCCTTGGCATCCATGTCCTTGTAGGAATCCTGGAGGTTCTTCTCCATGAGCTTGAAGGTAACTTCCTCACGGATTGCATCGCCGTACTTGCTCTCGACAAGTGAAACAGGAGCCTTGCCGGGTCTGAAGCCCTTGAGTGTGAGCTTCTTGGCATAGTCCTTGATGGTCTTTGAATAATCTTCCTCGATTGTGGCTGCGCTGAGTGTCAGTGTGAGTTCCACGGATGAGTGCTCGAGTTTCTTGATTTCCATTTCTATTCCTCTCAACTAATGATTTTCAACGTTTGAAAAAAGTCGCTTCACAAATATATAGAAATTACAGAAATAAATCCACTACCTGACGGACATTTTTGTGACAGACGTTTTCGGGGCCCCGGATGCAAGTGAAAAATAAAAGCACATCAGCTATTGCGCAACTTCTGCAAAAATGCTATAAACAAACTCGTCTTGCAGCAGTAGCGTAGTGGTTACGCACCACCTTGCCAAGGTGGCCTACACGAGTTCGAATCTCGCCTGCTGCTTTTTTTATGCCCTTTCAGCCCTTGCAGATGTGTTTTTGCAAGGGCTTTGTTTTTCTTCAGTTCTTGTTGGGAAGCTCCCTGACGATGTATTCCTTCCGCTCAAGGTACCTGATTGCCTCGACCGCGGCGCTGGCTGCGGAGGTGGTTGTGGTGTAGGGGACCTTGTTGCGCATTGCCTCCGAACGGATCTCGTCATCGCTCTTTCTCGAGTGGAATCCCATCGGGGTGTTGATGACAAGCGCGACCCTGTGGGCCCTGATCATATCCACGATGTTGGGGTGTCCGTCGTGGGTCTTGAGAACCACATCCGTCAGCACTCCTTCGTCGAACAGATCTCTTGCCGTTCCCCTCGTTGCAGCAATCTGGAAACCCATCTCCTGCAGTGCCAGGGCAGTCGGGACTATGGTCTTTCTGTCCTTCTTGTTGACGCTGATTATGACCTTGCCTTCGGTCGGGAGCTCGTTGCCTGCTCCGATCTGGCTCTTGGCATAGGCTTCGCCGAAGCTTCTTCCGAAGCCTACGACCTCTCCTGTGGATCTCATCTCGGGACCGAGCTGCGGGTCGACGTTGACGAACCTGTCGAAGGAGAACACGGCTTCCTTGATTGCCCAACCGGTGATGCAGTGGCCTTCACCGATGTCCTGTCCGCTCTTTACCAGGCCCTGCTTAACCAGATCCTGGCCCAGCCAGACCTTCGTTGCGGTCTCGATGAGGTTCACGCCCGAGGCCTTGCTGATGAACGGTACGGTTCTGCTGGCGCGGGGATTGACCTCGATTATGTAGAGCTTTCCGTCCTTTTCGGCGAACTGGATGTTCATCATTCCCTTCACGGGAATTTCCCTTGCCAGGCGGAGCGCCCACTGTTTCATCTGCTCGAGGATCTCAGGCTTGCTCTTGTAGGGCGGGAAGACCGATGCGCTGTCGCCCGAGTGGATTCCCGCCGCCTCGATGTGCTGCAATATTCCGCCGATGTAGACGTTCTGACCGTCCGAGACGGCATCGAGGTCATACTCGAAGGCATCCTCGAGGAACTGGTCCACAAGCACGGGGGCCTGGGGGGAGATGGAGACTCCGGATTTCTCGAAGAACTCTGCAAGGCCCGCATCATCGTAGGCGATGAACATGCTTCTGCCGCCGAGGACGAAGGACGGCCTGAGAAGAACCGGAAAGCCCACTTCATGCGAGCATCTGAAGACATCTCCCGGGGTTCCGGCCATTCGGTTGTCCGGCTGTCTGAGACCCAGCTTCTTCACAAGGGCCGAGAACAGGCCTCTGTCCTCGGTTGCATCTATGCCTGAAAGCGGTGTGCCGATTATGTTGGCTCCCCATTTTTCAAGCTCGTCCGCCATGTTCAGCGGAGTCTGACCGCCGAGCTGGACCACGACGTCCTTCACGTGCTCCTTCTCGAGGATTCCGATGACGTCTTCTGCCGTGAGTGCGCTGATGTAGAGCCTGTCGGATGATGTGAAGTCCGTGGAGACCGTCTCGGGGTTGCTGTTGATCATTATGGTCTTGCGGCCGTTTCTCCTGAATGCGAAGGAGGCGAGGGTGCAGCATGTATCGAATTCAAGTCCCTGTCCGATTCTGTTGGGACCGGAGGCGATTATGGCAACCGCGTTTTCTCCGAGCGGCTCTCCTTCATCTTCCTCCCCGTAAGTCGTGTAGCAGTATGGGGTGAGGGCGTTGAACTCGCCTGCGCAGGTGTCGACGAAATGTACCGAAGGTCTGAAGCCTGCCTTCTCC
>JAGCUM010000147.1 GCA_017962865.1 Spirochaetales bacterium | reverse complement strand
TGGTCGTCTGCGACAATCATGATGCCGTCCTCAAGTGCAACGAAACAGGATCCGAGTTCACCTGAATCGGAAACCATTGAAATCATCATGTCTGTGACATTGCCCATGAGACCTATGTTGTAGATGTTTTTCGGACTGTTCGGGTTGGTACCCTCTTCGTAAAGAACCTGTGCGGTGAAGACGCCTTCATTGGCAATATCGGGCTCATAAAGCTCAACCTGAGGATAAGACTCGGGAGCGGACATGATCTTGCCGACGTACCCAGCATGCATGATCACGTTCTTCCGGACATTGGAGAAAACCCCGTCGGCAATCTCCGCTTCCAGACGTGCAGTTGTCTGCAGGGTCTCCCTCACC
Organism: Spirochaetales bacterium; assembly: GCA_017962865.1. The sequence goes on along the minus strand of JAGCUM010000147.1, from coordinate 3,688 downwards.
ATCGATTCCATCGCAGTGGAAGAGATGGCATCAATGGATTCCAGCTGCTTTTCGCTGGTCTCAGCCAGAATAACGGTGATCTGATTATACTGATGGACACTTATGGCCATGAAGATCCCGGTAATGATAATCATCGCAATGAGAACCAGATTGAAAATCTTCTGCTGGATGCCTCCGATGGTAATTCCCAGGAACTTTCTCATAGAAGAACGACCTCCCTCGTATTATCAGTTCTTGGCCTCTTCGGCGGGCATGTAGAAGTAACCGCCCTTGGCAAAGGCACGCTTTCCGGCGAGCTTGAGATACAGCACGAACGAGATGAGCACGTAGGCGGCCGTGATTCCCACGAACGGCCATACGTTGCCCTTGGCCGGCCAGTTGACCAGAGCCAGGATCGGAAGCGCGAAGATGAACATGATTCCCGTCGAGTTCGCATATTCCTGGGCAACCGGGGTCTCAAAGTCCGGATCCACGACACGCAGCAGCGACAGGGCCGTGGGCAGGGTTCCGTTTGCTGTTCCGAAGATCATGAGGAATCTCATGAAGGAATAGTCGCCGAAGAGTCTGGAGCAGAACCACGGAGTAAGGAAACAGGTGATTCCGACACCGATGATGGTAAGCACCAGAATCGTCAGCCAGTACTGCTGGATGGCGGCAACCTGGATGGCTCCGAGACAGGCGGCAACGGTGAAGTCGACTGCAAGTCCGTCGATTCTGTTGCAGGTCTGGTTGTCGATCACGTGCTCGGCATGGGCTGCAATGATAATCTTGCGCACAAGGATTGCACAGAGCATGCTGACAACGAAGTTGATTCCCCACAGACCCTGGATGGCTTCAAGAACCTTGCCGCCGATGAATCTGGCAACAAGCCACTCGATGCCTGCAAGGACCAGGAAGCTGATTAGGTATGTGAACAGAATCAGCGCCAGATGCAGCGTGAAGGTATCCATGGACTCGCTGGCAGTGGTCAGATAACTGGAGGCAACGCGGTCTTCCTTGCTCCTGAAGAATCCGTTTCCTACCTTGCGGTTGCGAAGCTTCTCGACATATTCGGCACTCAGCCAGCCTTTCTTGGCGGCTCTGTTGATCAGGATGACTCCCACGACCGAACCGATGACGAATCCGATGGCAGCCATTGTCAGGCCCACATCACTTGCATTGGTTACGGCATATGTGTCTTCCCAGACCTGTGCCATGGACTGTGCCTGACCAGGTCCGAGCTCGAATCCCAGGCAGAGGGTCAGACCGAGTGACACTGCAGAACCGGGAAGGATTGCCTTCAGAAGCAGTGCTGCGGCAAGAAGACCCAGAGTGCACTGCAGACCGTATTCGGCCAGAAGTGCCGTGACGTTTGCCCACAGGGTACCCTTTCTCTGCGCCTTTTCCTTCTTGACCGGAATTCTCAGCTGCATGGCGATGAAGGAGATGTTCAGAAGATGGAACATGAGTTCTTCAAGGAATCTTGTTCCTGCCTGCAGGTTGAGATACTTGGCGAAGTAGTTGTAGAAGAAGAAAAGGAACAGACCGCCGATCATCGGGGCCGGAATGAGGTACTTCTGAAGGAAGTGAACCTTTGATCTCAAGGTCGAACCCAACAGCAGGGCGCACGAGATGATGCAAAGATGGATCACTATCGTGAAGTCATGGGCACTATGAATGTAATTCATTTCGTCTCCTCCTGTAGCTTTTTATAACCCAGGTAGTATTCGTGGTATTTGAGGGAGCTTGCATCCGGAAGAAGCCGGATTCTATAAAGGACATCCTCGCAGAACAGCTCCATGGTCTGCTTGGCGTTGAGAACCAGAGATGTGACTTTGGAAAGGGGCAGTTCGTAACGCTGATTCCTGCCGAACGAAAGCCTGCAATCCACAATGAGGTTTCCCTTATTAATCTGAACAGTGATATCCTTGGAGATTTCCTCTAGTTCACCCTCGTCGTTCGCATCACCCTTCTGGAAAAGAACACCCTTCTCCGGCGGAAGACTCTCGATCTTGGAAATCTCTTCGGCTTCCCAGCTGTGCCATTCACTGAGTCTTGTGAAAGGTGTCTCGACAGAGGTCAGGTTGTCGTTGTCGTCCAGCACTGTGGATGTATTGCATTTGGGGCAGGTAATCCGGTTACCCTTGGCGACAAGCGAATCCACCGCCCTGCACTTGGGGCACATGTACAGAAGCCTCTGGATGCCTTCGGCACGCTTGTCCGAAACATAGCTGTAGTCAACTGTCTGCTTCCACTCGTCATTGGAGAATCTGATGTAATCCCTGATCGTATCCTGCAGCGTCTGCAGGTCCATTGAGGCAATCTGCTCGGCGCTGAGTGCATGCTTGACATTGACTACGACTTTGCCGCGGCGTTTGAATTCTGCCCATCTGGGATGGTGGGCGAATCCGCCTTCGATGTGTACAAAGAGCACAGGGGTCTTGAAGAAACGCACCATCTTGGCAAGGGGAATGTAGTTGATGGGCATCATCTCGCCATCCCAGGTTCGCGTTCCTTCGGGGAAGATTCCCACGCTATCCCCTTCCTTGAGGGCTTTCTGGATGTTCTTGACCATGGAGAGGTCGCTTCTGCCCTGCTGTTTGGCAATTGCAGTACACCACTCGCCTATCACCTTGTGAAGGAACTTGTTCTTGAAGAGGTAGGCGCCTGCAACCCAGCGGATATGTCTGGGCATCACTGCCGTGACCATAATAGGGTCCAGGATGGCTGTATGGTTGAGAAGGTAGAGATAAGGTCCCGCCTTCAGGTCGGCACCGCATTCGTTGTTCAGGGTTACCTTGCCGTGGGCTATGATTATCTTGCCGTAAGTGGCTCTTGCGATTCTCAAAAGCGTGGGAAAACGACCTTGCATTCTATCCTCTTGTTGACACATTCTGCTTCAGTGTCATTTGTGTTATTTTCACACATTCGGCAATAAATTGAAAGACATATATTTGTGTTGTTTTAATGTTGAACGCCCTATAGAATAAAACAGCACCCGTAAATTAAAGGAGCCTTAAATGGTAATTGCAATAATAATCGCATCGGTAGTCATTCTTCTCTGCCTGCTTTCCTATCTCGCAGCCAACGTATTCGCCAACATCGTCGTACATCCCGATGTTCATACCTACGAACAGTCACGTGATGCGGTTCTGAAGCACAATTGTCCCATCGATCCGCTCTCGGTGCTCGAGAACCACAAGGTGGAGGAATTCAAGTACAAATCGGAATTCGGCTACGAGCTTTACGGCCGCATCATCCGTGCAAACGAAGACGTTGTCTTCCCCGACGGCCGCCGCCGTGTGGTCATCCTCTGCCATGGCTGGACCAGCAACCACATCACAATGCTCACATACGGAAAGCTCTATCAGGAACTGGGCTTCGACATCGTAGCCTATGACCACCGCTATCACGGCAACAGTGAACGCAACACCTACTGCACCATGGGTCTTCTCGAGAGCAAGGACCTCATCGGCCTGGCAGATTATGTCAGAAAATACTTCCCCGAGAATACCATCTGGGGTGTTCAGGGCGAGTCCATGGGCTCTGCAACCGCCATGCAGGCTGCTCCCGACATTACCTGGCTTTCATTTGTGGTCGAAGACTGCGGCTTCTCCAGCATGAGAAGGCAGATGGCCGCCACCTTGGACGCAAAACATCGTCCCCACTTCCCCATCCTCAACATGGGACAGATGATTCTCAAGCACCG
>JAGCUM010000146.1 GCA_017962865.1 Spirochaetales bacterium | reverse complement strand
ATGGATGAAGTCGGTGCCGTCGCCCCGTGCTTTACTGCGATGAACGTAAAGGCGGACCACTACGACTTTTTCATCACCGGCCATATGGATACCGTCTTTCCCAAGGGAACCGCTGCAGAGCGCCCATTCCCCGTGGAGGGAAACCGTGCCTACGGACCGGGGGTCTGCGACATGAAGCAGGGCCTTCTGTCTACGCTGTATGCCCTCAAGAGCCTGAGCCCCGAGATCCTTGAAAGGCGAAACATAATCGTGGTATTCCAGCCCGATGAGGAAATCGGATCCCCGTATTCGCGCAAGTACCTGCAGGAAGTGGCCTCGAAGAGCGACATCTGCATCGTCATGGAGGCTGCAGAGGCAGATGACAAGCCCATCCACTGCATCCAGCGCAAGGGAATCATCAAGTTCAACTTCATCTTCACCGGAAAGGCCGGCCATGCAGGCTTCATGCTGACCAACGGCTCCATTTCCGCCATCACGGAGATGTCGTACTGGATCAACAGGATAATGGGCCTGGTGAACAGGGAAACCGAGACCACCGCCAACATAGGCCTTGTTTCGGGCGGAACTGCATCCAACGTGGTTGCGCAGAATGCCCAAATGACAGGGGAAATCCGTTTCGAGAGACTGGATGAGGCAGATAAGGCAAAAGCCCTGATAAAGGAGCTCTACGACCATGCCGCAGAAGCGGGGGTTAAGGTCGAAAGGCCCTTGGACAGATTCGATCCTCCCATGGTGCCTTCAAGGGAAACCGAGGTGTTTACGGACTGGGTAACTGCTCTTGCAGAAGCCGAGGGCCGTGAGTTCGTGGTCAGAAAGCGCGGAGGTCTTTCGGCATCCAACTTCATAAGCCCGGTGATTCCGGTGTGCATAGACGGCATGGGACCTGCGGGAAACGGTGCACATTCGGTCGATGAGTACCTTTGCACGGATTCCATAGGACCCGACACGGATTTCATCGCCAAGATAATTACGCTTGCTGAATAAAAACGGTTATTGATTCAGTCTCACTATTTCAGCCCCGAGAGCCTTTGCTTCGGCTTCGGAATGGGTGGAGACTATCGTGATCTTGTCCTGCTTTCTGACAAGCTGTGCAGCCCGGGCCACAAGGTCCTCGTCCATGCCCTTGAAGGGCTCGTCCAGAAGCAGGGCCTCCGAATCGAAGGCAAGGGCGCGTGCAAGGGCGACGCGGCGCTTCATTCCGCCCGACATGCTTTCGATATCCATTGCAGGATCGATGTCCAGGCTTCTCAGAATTTCGCTGGCAATGTCGTCCTGTCCGTTCCAGCGCACAAGCGGGGTGCTGCGGACGATGGCGACGTTCTCGTAGGCATTGAGCCAGGGAAGAAGCCTGTCTTCCTGGAACATCACCGAGACCTTCTCCGGAAAGTCCGAAACGGTTCCCGAGGACGGCTTCAGAAGGCCTGCAAGGATGTGAAGCAAGGTAGTCTTTCCGCAGCCTGAATGGCCCATGATACAGATTATTCTGCTATCACAGTTCAGATTCAGACCATCAAATACCTTTTTCTCGATTGCCTTGTCAAAGTAGGAGAAGCTGAGGTTTTCTATCTTCATTTTACTCCTCCCTGTTCGGACTTCTGCTTTACAAGAAGCTTCTTGACCACCGTCTCGAGGACAAAGCTCAGGGCTATGACCGATGCCGTCCATGCAAACAGCTCGGGTGTCTCAAGGTATACCTTCGAATAGTAGATGTTCGAACCGATTGCCTTTTTGGGCTGGCTCAGCACTTCTGCTGCAATGCCCGATTTCCAGGCAAGGCCGAGGGCGGTCAGACAGGATGCCTTGAGTGCGGACATCAGGGCGGGAATGTAGACGAAACGAAGAGTCTTCCATCTGCCGAGGCGGTAGGCGTGCGCCATTTCCGAAAGTGCCATGTCCCTGCTTGCGAATCCTTCGACGAGGTTGCCCCATACGACCGGGGTGACCATCAGGGCAGACATCAGCACGGGCACACCGCCCTTGGTCATCCATAGCATCGCAAGGATTATAAACGATGCAACAGGCGTTGCCCTGACCATGCGCACGATGGGAGAGAGCAGGCTGTCAAGAAGTTTGGAACTGCAGCAGGCAAGAGCCAGGATGCAGCCTGCGGCCACACCTAGGCAGTAGCCGAGCATTATCCTGAACATGGTCAGCAGGATGCTCAGCCAGAAATCGCCCTGACGCACAAGCTGCCACAGGGCCCTGAGTACGGAGAACGGACCGGGCAGGATGAGATCCTTGCCCACAGCCATCGCTGCAAGCTGCCAGACGGCAAGCCAGAACAGGGCCGCCAGCAGTCTGCGGGTGGTCCTGTGTCTGTCCGTTCCCAGATCTTTGTTCAAGTTCAGAACTCCAGAGTGTAGAAATCATCGAGGGGCATTGCGCCGCCTATGGATTTTGCATTGGCGTCGAAGAGTACCTGGAAGTAACCCTCGATATCCTCTCTGATCTGGTCGCCTGAAACGAAGATGAGATTGCAGTCGGGGATGGCCTTGGTCGCGATGGCCGCAGACGGTACGATGCCGAAGGCAGCACACATTTCACCGGCCTCTGCGGGGTTGTCTCTCACGAACTCAATGGACTTCTGGTACTCACGCAGGAAGGTGCGCACCGCAGTCGGGTTCTCCTTCAGATAATCCGTGCGGACGACGATACAGCCCATGATGAGCTGGCTGCCTGCCTCAAGGGCATCCCACTGCTGAGTAAGGTCCAGAGCGATTCTCATGGACGGATTCTTGATCAGAACCGTGGTGACGGCCGGGACGGGAAGCATGCAGATTCCGATCTCGCCGGTTGCGGCACGGGTCTGGAGCTCCGCGCTGTCCATAAACTGGATATCCACATCCTTGTCCGGGTCAATTCCATTCTCTGAAAGGATATAGCGCAGCACATACTCGGGGTTCGATCCCTGTCCGACAGCATAGATGGTCTTGCCCTTAAGGTCAGAGACCGATTCCACTGAGCTTCCGTTTTCCAGGATGTAGAGCACACCTGCGGTATTAAGCGCTGCAAGTCTGACACCGCCGTTGGTCTTGTTGTAGAGGCTGACTGCGGCATTGGTCGGGATTGCGGCGATATCAAGCTGACCTGCTGCCAGCTGTCCGATCATGTCCGATGCCTCTGCAAGGATGGTGACGGTGTACTTGTTTATGGTCTTGCCTTGTTCGTTCTCCGAAAGAAGGTAGCTGGCACCGATGCCGGTGGGGCCCTTCAGAACGCCGATACGGGTTTCGGCGACAGGGGTTGAAAAAGCGGGGATGATGGTCACGAGAGCGACCAGAACGATAAGGATTGAAATCCTGAAATGACGTCTCATATGTTTGACTCCTTGTGTCATATACGTGACATCTCAAAATATACTCACGGGCAGAGATAAAAGCAATAAGCCTATGTCACTGAGAATGGCTTCAGATTGTTATAATTCCTTCTTTAAAACACCCCCTTCAATATGTATAATTACGCCATGAGAAAACTGATTGCCTGCCTGCTTCTGATATTGTTCGTTCTCGCCTCCGTTTTCGCAGAGGAACCGGAGACCCCCGTCAAGGATCGTCCCTCCGTTGCCCTGGTCCTTTCCGGAGGAGGAGCCAAGGGAATTGCACATATTCCCATCATCGAGGCCCTCGAGCGCTACGGAATCCCCATCGACAAGGTGTTCGGAACCAGTATGGGAGCTCTCATCGGAGGTCTGTATGCAGCAGGCCTTTCGCCCGGGGAAATGAGGGAAATAGTCGTAGGCAACGACCTCACGCAGCTCTTCACGGTCTTTGATTCCGAAGGCTACACCGAGGTTCTGGATGCGTTTGACTTCAACAGCAACAATGTCCTGTCTCTCTCACTTGGCCAGGGAATCGGCGGTATCAATGGCTTTATAGACGATTATCTTGTTCTCAACTTCTTCAATAAGTTCATAGGAAATGTTCCCGACGAACTGAACTTCGACACTGATCTGGTTGTTCCGTTCGAGTGCAACGCAGCGGACATGATCACCGGAGACGAATACGTATTCAGGGAGGGAAATCTCATCACAGCCATGCGTTCTAGTATGAGCCTTCCGCTGATTTTCGAGCCTGTGATCCTCTCCGACGGATCGGTCTTTATGGACGGCGGAATCGTCAGCAACTACATAGTGCACAGGGCTGTCGAGGAAGGCTATGACATCATCATAGTGGTTACCCTCAACGCCTACGGCAAGAACAAGCTCACGGTGGAGAACTACAGCTCCCTTTCTGGAACCGCCAGCAGTACGCTCACCACGGTCCTGAACAATGTCTCTAAGGGTGAAGTCGATATGGCCGACTACTGGTTCTCACCGGATCTGAGCGGCTACGGGACGCTGAGCTTTGCAGAGGCAATCGGAATCCTCGAGAGGGGCGACCGTGAAGCAGAGGAGCAGAAGGCAAAGCTTGAGGAAATCGCAGCCCTGTTCACGGAGGATCAGAAGGAATACAAGGATCCGAACAGAGTGGGCGAATACCACACTAAGTTCACCAAGCGAACGAAAGCCGAGCTTCTTTCCACAAGGGAGCAACGTCACGAAGACCTGCTGGGAAGAACCAGGATATCCCTTGGTCTCTACGGTTCCGGAGGCTACGGTTTCTTCTTCGCAGAAAAAGAAGATGCCGATACCTCAAGAGCCCTGTATCCCGTACTGAGCCTGAGGAGCTTCATCAAGGATATCGGTGCAAGCAGGTTCAGCTTCGATATAAGGCTCAAACTCCAGATGAGCAGAACGACGGATCTGTCATTTCTGACCCTGTACAGGCTGACTCCGGACTACGGAGAGAGGCTCTATGCCATTGCCAGGGTAAAGACCGAGATAGGCTCAAGGAGCTTCTTCACCGATAAGAGCGCAACTTACAGATGGAATGTAATCGAAGGCCTTGTAGCCGTCGACGCCGGTGCGATGCTTACCAATGGAAAGAACTTCAATCTTCAGCTCTTTGCATCTGCAGAGAATTCCTGGGATTTTGCAAACCTTGAAATAATCGACACCAGCATAGATCTGAACTACTATGCACTCTCTCCGACAGCCTCCCTGGAATTTGTCTACTATCCCGGGTACAGCAACGGTTTCTTCTCAAAGAGCGGTGCAAGGGTCGATTTCCTTGCAAAAGCCGGGTACAACATAAGAATAGGCGAATGGTTCTACAAGCTGGGCTTGTCCGGTGAATACACTTTCAGACTGAGCGACAAGACCTCGCTCTGGCTGGAAGCCAACGGCTACAGCTCCCGCTGTTCCCTCTATCAGTCATATGTGCTTCGCTCCATGTCGATGGAGTACGGCGGATGGGAAGGAATGCCCGGTTATGCAACGGGGGTTCTCTACGGAGAGTTCATCCACGGAGGATTCGGCCTTCAGTTCAATCTCACGTCGGGCTTCGTTTCCAGCTTCATAGCAGTGGTGGTCAGGGCAGGAATCAAGGGAACGGTCAAGTACGGATGGACCAGCTTCGAGGTTCCTGAATCCATGGTTCCCTTCACATCCCTGCGCAAGGACAGCTGGGATCTCGGAATATCGCTGGGCTACGGTGTCAGCACACCGGTAGGAGACCTGGTATTCGGAGTCGGTTTCAACAAGAACCTTCAGCTGGCACTCTACGTCGAGATGACATAAAAAAGTCCCATGGCAATCAGACCATGGGACCTATACTTTTCAGTAACTCAGATCAGTTTCTGTTTCCTCTGCCGAATATGCGAAGCAGATACAGGAAGATATTGATGAAATCCAGATAGAGCTCGAGTGCACAGATGATGGACAGCTTCACGAAGGTGTCCTCATCGATTTCATAGCCGTACTGGTTGTTCAGTCTGATGATCTTCTGTGTGTCCCAGGCGGTAAGGCCGCAGAAGAGGGCCACGCCGATGAAACTCATCACGTAATAGATGGTCTCGGACTGCAGAAAGAGATTCACGAGCGAAGCCACCAGCATGCCGATGAGGGCCATCACGAGGATATTGCCCATGCGTGAGAGATCACGCTTGGTGGTCATGGCATAGATGCTCATGCCTCCGAACATCAGTGCCGTTGTCAGAAATGCCCTGGAAATGACAGCCCTCGTGTAGACTGCAATCACTGCGCTGAGCATTGCTCCGGTACATACCGAATAGACTGCGAACCATATAATGGCGCTTCTGGTACTCATCTTCTGCAGCCTCATGGAGAGCATGAAGACTATCACGATCTGGGCGATGATCAGCATGAACATGACGCCCGAGTTGTACATGTTGTACAGAAGCTGCTCATTGGAGCCGATGAAATAGGCGACTACCGTGGTGAGTACAAGTCCTGCGGTCATCCACAGGTATACGTTCTTGAGCAGGGAGTTCGATCTCGACTGCGGTGTTGATAAGATGTTTTCTCTATCCATGGCTCTAATTTCGTCCATAATCTTGCTGCCGTCAAGCATATGACATGCGTGCTTGACAAAAAAACACATTAGTTCACAAACTGAATCCATGGCACCGATAGTGTACGAGAGCAGCAATTTCCTCATTGCAGACAAAAGCCACGGCATACCCACCGTACCCCTCAAGGGGCAGGATGCGGGCAATACTCTGCTGGGCCTTGTCTCGTCCGTCCGTCCCGAGGTCCTGGAAATAAGGGGAAAGAATCCCTGGGAAGGCGGTACGCTGCACAGGCTGGATACTGCTACTTCAGGCTTGGTCGTCTTTGCCAGAACGCAGGCCATGTATGACTATCTGCAGGCCATACAGAAAGAGGACAGATTCGAGAAATCATACCGCGCCAAGACTGTTACAAGCGACAGGCTTAAGGGTATCGACCTGAAGATTGATGAGGGTGAGCCTTTTGAAATCGTGTCCTATTTCCGTTCTTATGGCAGAAATTCCAAGGAGGTGAGGCCGACTCAGGATATCAAACGTGCCGATACCTCCGTACTGTACAAGACCATTGCCGTCAAGGACATGGACCTCTTTGTCTGCAACATAACGCGTGGTTTCAGGCACCAGATAAGGGCCCATCTGGCGTGGATAGGCCACCCCATAGCAGGGGATGCCGTCTACGGAAGTGCAGGTCCTTCGGATACCCTTGAGCTGGACTGCTGCGCCCTGCGTTTTCCGATGCCTGACGGCAAGTTCTTCACCTTTGCAAAGAACTGAACAAATGTTAAAGTATTACGTATGAAGCGCCTTGTCCGGTCAGTCGTCCTGGCCATCCTGATTGTTCTTCTGGTCTCATGCAAAACGGTGGATTCCCGTGCGGATCTGACCGATGAGCAGTACGACTACGCGCTTCATCTGGTGCTGGACAAGGCTCAGGAGCAGGCGATTTCGGACCTGTTCAAGCAGTTCAATGAGTTCAGGGAGCCCATGGTACCGGAGCAGTTTTCAAGAATCGAGGAACTGAGGGGCAGGGCGCCTGGTCTGGATTACCTTGTGAGGCTGTGGATTGAGGTATCGAGCCTGGAAGTGCTGCAGATGTTCGGGTCGTTCTCGGATTATGTCGATTCCCTCAAGCTCAGCGTAGAATTCCGCGATCCCAAGAGCCTGTCCGAGGCCGGAGACGACTCGATCTCTCTCTATTACCGCTCCCTTTTCGGGGACGAAATGATTCAGGTTATCCATGAATCGCTTCTCGGGCTGGATTTTTCGGTTTGGACTCAGTGTGTGGTCCAGTACAATGCCTGGGCCTCCACGAGGAACATGCTTTACGATGAGGACAACGACATTCTGGATGCAACGACGGATACGGACAAGCTTGCCCGGATGTTCTCGGTCCATCTCATGGAAAGATTCTTCGTACACCTCGCGAGTGCCGAGGCGTTGATCAGGACCACCCCGGATCCGGATATGGACCCCGTGGTGGCAGTGGTCCTCGGGCTTGTCTGATCGGAGGCGTCATGGGCGAGTTGTTTGACAGCAGCAGAATAGATACCAAGAGCCAGCCTCTGGCCTACCGCATGCGACCGCGCACACTGGACGAATACATCGGACAGGACCATATCATCGGCCCGGGACGCCTACTTCGCAGGTCCATCCAGGCAGACCAGCTCTCGTCCGTAATCTTCTACGGGCCCCCGGGACCAGGCAAGACAACCCTTGCCCGCGTGATAGCGAACACCACCAAAAGCCATTTCTCGACCATCAACGCAGTCCTTTCGGGCGTGAAGGAGCTTCGCGAAGAGATCGATGCCGCAAAGCGTCGCCTTGACCTCTACGGCAGCAGGACCATCCTGTTTGTCGACGAGGTCCACCGCTGGAACAAGAGCCAGCAGGATGCTCTTCTGCCATGGGTCGAGAACGGAACCTTCATACTCATCGGCGCAACCACCGAGAACCCGTTCTTCGAAGTCAACGCCGCACTTGTCAGCCGCTCCAGGATCTTCCAGCTCAAGCCGCTGACCTCGGACGACCTCACCAAGATTGCCTGGCAGGCCATCAGGGACAAGGAGCGCGGCTACGGCAAGCTTGATGTTTCCTTTGAGGAAGGAGCCCTCGAGCACCTCGTCGATGTTGCAAGCGGCGATGCCCGAAGTCTTCTGAACGCACTCGAACTTGCGGTCGTCACATCCCCGCACGAGGGCGATTCGGTATTCATCACCAAGGAAGCTGCCGAGGAGAGCATCCAGCGTAAGGCCGTGCTCTACGACAAGGAGGGCGACTACCACTTCGATGTCATCAGCGCCTTCATCAAGAGCCTGCGCGGTTCGGACCCCGATGCAGCGCTCTACTGGCTTGCCAAGATGGTCTATGCCGGCGAGGACCCGCGCTTCATCTTCCGCCGCATGATGATCAGCGCCTGCGAGGACGTGGGGCTTGCAGATCCCAACGCCATCGTCGTGGTCCAGTCCGATGCTGCAGCTTTCAACGCCATCGGTATGCCCGAAGGCCGATACCACTTGGCCCATGCCGCTCTCTATCTTGCCACAGCTCCCAAGAGCAACAGCGAGATGGGTTTCTTCGATGCCCTGAAGGCAGTGGAGCAGGAATCTGCCGCTGCAGAAGTTCCCAATCACCTGCGTGATGCAAGCCGCGATGCCAAGGGCTTCGGCCATGGTGAAGGCTATATGTATCCCCATGCCTATCAGGATCACTGGGTTGCCCAGCAGTACCTTCCCAACGAGCTGCAGGGCAAGGTTTTCTACCATGTCGGAAGCATCGGCTACGAAAAGACAATTGCAGACCTCGTCAACCGCCGCCGCGAGATCCAGCTGGAAAGTGTCGATATCAATGCTTTCCCGGAGAATCTGACCTTCAGCCCCGATGACAAGGCCCGAGACATCTGGCTCAGACGCACCATGAGCGGCAGAAGCGCAGCACTCGAGGGAATGCGGAGCAGGGTATTCGACAAGCTGGAAATCATAAGATCCGACAGGGTCCTGGTGCTCAATGCCGGCCACGGCCTTCTGGTCTGGGAAGCCTTCAGGCACACCCCCGAAGGTCTGGTTGTTGCCCAGGTGCGTAGCAAGGAAGATCTTGCCTACCTGAACCAGTACATCTCAACCCTGGACAGTGTCAGTGCTCCTCAGGTTGTGATGCAGAGCGATTACATCAAAGCCCTCAAAGGCCTGGAGAAAGGTCTTCTCTTAGAGCACATCATCGGCAGAAACCTGCTGACCGACAGCTCCAATGCCAAGGCAAATCTGGATGCCATCAAGTCGAGAATGGCTCCCAACGGCGATGTTGTTCTCTGCGAAACGATAGTCTCTGAAGCCTCAAGGTTGTCAGAATTCTTCCACATGGGACCGCTTCAGGACATTCTTCTCAAGGCTGAGAAGAAAATCTACGGCAAGGTTCAGAAGCGTGAAGACCTCAACTCGATGCTCAAGGAATCTTTTTCCGACATCGAGATACAGGACTACCGTTTCACCGAATCCAGAACCGCCCGCGAAGACGACATCAAGCGCTGGTTCACCAACAGCTACCTTCCTGCCCTCAAGGACATCACCGAGACCGAAGCGCAGAAGATCGAGAAGGAAATGGTCTCCACACTGTGTGCGGCACCGCTTCGCTGGAACACCAGCTGCATCATTGCCCATCTCAAGTAAGTTAGTGCCTCTTATTTATTCAATAAATCCAATACCTGCGTTCTGTCTTTGAGTGCAGTGCAGGCTCCGACTGCTGTAGTGCAGATAGCACCGCATGCAGTGGCGAACCTCAATGCATCCTCGAGGCTTTGACCTCTGAGCAGTTCAGAAACGAACCCTGCGATGAAGTTGTCACCGGCTCCGGTGGAATCGACAGCATCTACCGGAATGGCGGGGAGTCTTATCTGGGTATCAGCATTCTTGAAATAACAACCCTTGCTGCCGAGTTTGACAAGCACGTTCTTGGCTCCGTAGTTCAAAAATACCTGGGCCATCTCCGAGGGTTCGGTCTTGCCGGTGAAATAGCGAGCCTCATCCTCATTGGGTGTGATGTAGTCGATGTACTGCAAAGCCTGCTGCACATCGCCCAGGGTAAGCATTCTGAAGTTCGGGATCTTTGTGTCTGCCACAACAATAACTCCGTTCTCGCTTGCAATCTTTACTGTTTCCAGAATGGTTTCCGGATCATCGAAAGGCGATCTGAAGAGGGAACCCAGGATCAATGCTCTCGAACTGCATAAAGCATCTTTATTATCCTGAGGCCTGAATCCCATAGTGTGCGCCTTGCATGTGACTGACTTTCGGGTACCGTCCTCGTTGACGAACATAGTGGTCACAGGCGTACTGTGTCCCTGAGGTCTTACAATCAGAGAAGTATCCACACCTGCAGACTTCAAGACATCCGTAATCATGTTTGCTGCACTGTCGTCGCCCAGAGCACAGAGTATTGCAGTACTAAGACCCAGCTTGGCAGCTGTCACCGATTCATTGACAGCCTCACCGCCCGCATTGAGTGTGCAGGACGATGCCCTATAACCCGATGCAGAGACCGGCTTGGGATCAAAGCCCTTGATTATCGAATCTATCAGCGCCATGCCGGTGCACAGCACATCGTATTTGAATTCTTTCTCCATATCTCGCATTTTAAGATAACAAGTTCAGAAAGACCAGCATATTGAATCTTTCGAGGAGTATCCGGAAAGGATAGTATTCATTCTTTTTTCGGAACACCATATGGCGGTTCCTTCTCTGCTGCACACATGTCGTCCCAATTGAAATCGTCTTTTTCTGCGAATCGATTCTCAGGACTCCCATATTCCCTGAGCATGGCATTTTCCGTAATTACCCATTGTTTCCCATATTTGCAACAGTCACTACCTGCCTTGAGCTTGCCATAGACAAGAGCCTTTCTCAAAGTGCTCTCATTTAGGTTCCAGATTCTGGAAGCATCACTGAATGCCAACAGACCATTGAAGGAATTGTCAATGGTTTCTCCGTTGGCCCATATTTCATCGGAAGAAAGATCGAGTGTCTCAGTCCATACCACACCATATCCTCCGGCATCGACCTTTGCTTTTGCAAACAGTTCCGGTTTGGATTTTAATTCCTTGAAAACACTGTTTCTT
>JAGCUM010000145.1 GCA_017962865.1 Spirochaetales bacterium | reverse complement strand
TCGGAGCTGGCAACCCAGGCCATCATGCCGCCGTAGCCGTTGGTGCATCCCCAGTTGGTCTTTGTGGTCACTGTAACTGCATCATCGAAGGCGTACGAATACCTGGTCTTGAAGGCCAGAGCAACGCCGTTGTCATCGACATACTCGATAGGAGCATCTCCGATTTCCGTTGAAAGCTTGGAGTAACCGAAATCACCCTCATAGCGTTTGGAAACCTCGTTGCGGTAGTAGATGCGCTTCTCATCAACCCACCACTTCAGGCCGTACAGCGGAAGACCGATCAGGAGCTTGGACTTGTCTTTGACAACATCGGCATAGCCTTCCATGACTCCCCTCAGCTGCGTGAAGTTGCCGTTGTAGGCAATCTTTCCGCTTGTCCTGTTGGAATAGTCGAAGTCATAGGTCATGACGCTGGTGTAGTCCAGAACCTCATTCATCAGACGGATGCAGCTGGGCTCGTTGTAGAAGCTTCCCGCACTCTGGCCGGCCATCGAGAGAATGATATCATTCCCCAACAGCTCACGAAGCTGCAGGGCCAGATCCAGATAGGCGGCATTGCGCTCCGGGTAGTCGGAATAGTACTCCCAGTCAAGATCGATACCGTCGATACCGCGGCTCTTTACCAGGGCTGCAGTGGTTTCTGCAAGGACCTTGCGCTTGGCGGGATCCATGATGACCTCGCCAAGTCTGTCGCTGTTGCTTGCACCGCCGAGGCCTGCTATGACCTTCGTGTACGGATACTTCTCATGGAAGGTGTCCAGCGTATCCTTGATGTGAGGGAATGTCTTCTCGTTCACACGACCATCGGGGAACGTGTCCAGGAATGAAATCACTATTGCAGTGAACTGGTCGGGATAAGTGACATCGCTCAGCGAGTACGCATAGATCACGTTGCGCTTGGAGCTTGCCAGAACAGTATCTGAAGCCTCGCTCTTGGGCCGCTGTTTGATGGCGGCCGCAGAGCTGTTGTCAGATGCTTCCTTATAGGCACCGGGTTTTTCACATGAACAGGCGCACATAAGCATCAGAAGAATCAACAGGAATATCCCTATTTTCTTCATACATTACCTCAATCGACAACAAGGCAGGCACCGGATGCAGTAGCGTTGGTTGAGCTGAACTTGATGTATCCGATGGTCGATGCGAACTGGACCGTGAGGTCATCCATTTCAATCTTTGATCCGGCAGGGAAAGAACCTGTGAGTGTAATCACCAGCTTGTTGCCCTTGACCTTTGCAGGAACGGAGACCTGATACCAGCCATCATCGAAACCTGACTTCGTTACGAATGCCTGCTTGTAGGCCTTCATAAGCGGTGTTGTTGCATAATAGCCGTTCATCTCGAGGCTCTTGCCGTTGGTGCTTGAGAATACAGTCGTGGGAAGCTCGGCTGTAGAACCCGGGTTGCCGTCCTTGTCCAGGACCTGAACCGTGATGCTGTCGCTTGTGCTGACGGGCTTGATCTTGAACTGGATGTAGTTTCCGCTCTGGATCCATGCACCTGTCATTTCAAGGGTATATGTCAGGGTAGAAGCTGCGGCAGTGGTTGTAACCGTGAACTTCGGGCTTGTCTTGCTGCTGCTGTCTTCATCGACATCACCGCCGAAATTCTCATCACCCAGAAGGGCTCCTACGACCTGTCCGATGACTGCGTTCTCATACGGAGTTGCCTCATACCACTTCTTTCCTGCTGCCCTATCCTCTGCTGAGAATGAGTTCAGAGCCTCGGTACCCTTTCCGATTGCAAAGACGGGAACGTCCTGAGTCGAGTGGTCTCCGCTGGGAGCCTTGACCTGTGAGAAATCAGTCTCCCATCCGTCTCTGAGCTGAGTGGAACCTGTTTCATGGTCTGCAGTGACGATCAGTGCCGTATCAGGATGCTCGAGGACATACTTGAGGGCGATGGCGACTGCCTCGTCGGTGCTCTGGACTTCCTTCACGATTCCGTATGTGTTGGCAGAACCGTCATTCGGAGTGTTACCGTGTCCGAAGTGGTCGGTGTAGGTATTCTCGATCATGACGATGAAGCCCTGATCGGATGTATCATGAGCATCAAGCCATGCAAGGGCATAGGCCGTCATCTGCTCAAGGTTAGGATAGTTCTTGCTTGTGGTATCGAATCTGGCGAACTTGTTTGCTGTTCCGCCGAAGACTGCCCACATCTTGATGTCATCATTGAAATGACTTACGAGATCCGAAGCCTGCCTGTACAACTTCATGTTGTTTGCCTGGGTAATCGGATAAAGCTCATTGCTTGAGCTGGAGAAGTATGTGGAATAGTCACCGTAGCCGTTACCCATGAAGAGGTCAGCTCCGAATACGACTTCCTGCTCACACATCTTTGTCCAACCCTGGCTTCTGTTCTTGTTATGGATGCTGTAGACTGCAGGTGTTGCATCGGCAAGCTCTGCGTTGGTAACAATACCGACAAGCTTGCCCTGCTCTCTTGCAAGCTCGGATACGGTCTTCAGATCGTTTCCTTCGGCATCAATGGAAGCAAAGAGCTTGGTTGTCTTGTAACCGGTCGAAAGAGCTGTTCCGCCGGCGGCACTGTCGGTATAGATTCCCTCACGTGTAAGGGTCTTTGAAGCACCGATGTTGGGAAGCTGAGTCATGATGAGCTCACCGCTCCATACCTCGGAAGCTCTGACATGGGTGATTCCCATACCATCACTGATAATGATGATGATGTTCTTCGGATCCTTGAAGTAGTCGGGAGTAGCGATTGCCGTGGCAAGAGCCTCTTTCAGCTCGGGAGTCACGTTTGTGACTTCTGTTTCGAAATCGCCCTGAAGGACTGCATCGGGAACCGTAACTGTACCCTCATCCTTGGATGTCCAGATAATCGGGGTTTCGACCTTTGAGCTCCAGCCTGCCGGCATGTAGAACTTGGTAGTAGGTTCCGGCTTATCCGGACTCGGCTCCGGTGTCGGTGTCGGTGTCGGCTGAGCCGATGACTCCTGATTACATGCGACAATACTGATCATCATCAGCAAAGCCAGAAGAACTGACAGAATTCTGAAAGAAATCTTCTTCATGCTATCTCCTTTTTCTAAACTATTACAGAATAATAAAATAACTGGCCGTCAACCGACGGCCAGCAAAACATCAGAAAACAGAGCTCACACACTCATAGAGGGTGCTCTGAGCAGAAACTCCCTTGCCGATTCCATAGAAGCAGACCTCTGCTACGGATCCGTCGACGGGACATCCGCAGATAAGCAGAACGGTATCGGGATTCTCAAGCACATACTTGGCAGCTACTGCAACTCCTTCGTCGAAGTCCTTGACTCCGTTTGCATCCAGGGCAGAAGACGGGCTGTAGGACAACAAGAGGGCAAAACCATCGTCATCCTTCACGCTCTGCATCCAGGCCAGAGAGAAAGCAGCTTCCTGTCTGAAGGAAGGAAGAGTCTCATCGCTTTCGAATATCGTATACAGTTTCTTGACAGCCCCGTAATGTTGACGGGCTTCATCGAAATAGAAGTAGTAATCGTCCTTCTTGTACAGCGAAATGGCCTCTTCGAAACTCGTTGTGATTACAGCACTCGACTTGTAGATTTCGTTCAGCTGGTCCGCGGAAGCATGGACTTCGGAGAAATCGCCTTTACCGATGGTCATGGAAATCGAAATGCCGTTGATGGGCTCGAACTGATCATAACTGACCTTAGCCTTCGAAGCCTCGTTGTCATCAGTCGTGGTCATTCTTCTCATGCTGTTCGTGGAGAGTTCTCCCCATGCGGCGATTCCTGTCTTTGACTTGAACAGATCGTTGATGACGTAATCGGCAAGAAACTTGCCTTCCCCATCCGTAAACTTGGATGATGTTGTACCCTTGACCGGAAGGTTGTTGAGTGTCAACTCTCAGTTCACGCTTTCTATGAGTTCTGTTGTCAGGCCTTCACAGACCATGACAATCACGTTCTTTGCATTCTTAAATGTCGGCGGGTTCTTCAATCCGTTGATAAGGGCCTCTGTCACACCCGTCGCAGTTCCAGAAGTGTTTATATC
>JAGCUM010000144.1 GCA_017962865.1 Spirochaetales bacterium | reverse complement strand
TCTGCAGCGGATGCAGTCCTGAAGGCCGCAACCCAGAACGCACTCTTTCTGAACGAGCATGCTCCCAAGGGACTTCCGGCTCAGCCTTCATACGGAACGGGAATCGTTCCAGTGCACAAGACAATCGTGGATTTCGAGCAGAAGAGGCTCATAGAGACATGTAAGGCTATCGATGACTACATCGTGCGCACCTATCCCGATCTGGCCAGCCGCACGGTCGTGTACACCGAGGATTCCCAGGACAAGATCCTCTATACTTCGGATGCATATGACGGACACATCACCAATCCCAGATGCTACATCTACGTGATGATGACAGCCCTTTCCAAGAAGGACAATGTCCCTCTGGAACTCTACAAGGTCTTCGGAGGATCGGGAAGCTTCGAGAATCATTTCTCCGATATCACCAAGCTGTATCCGGGAATCGATGAGCTTCACAGAAAGCTCATGGACAAGGTCGACGGTGTCTATGCCGAAGCAGGCTACAAGCAGGTAATCCTCGGCGGAGAGCTTGCCGGAATGCTTGCCCACGAGGCAGTAGGCCACACTGTCGAGGCAGATCTGGTCCTCGGCGGTTCGGTTGCAGGACCTTACCTCAACAAGAGGGTCGCTTCCGATTTGGTGACGATGATCGACTACGCCAACACCAGAGAGGATGGCAAGGAGGCTCCGCTTCCGGTCTATCTGGATGATGAGGGTCAGATTGCAAAGGATGCCGTTCTGATCAAGAAGGGAATCCTCAAGGGCTATATGCATAACCGCGAGAGCGCGGAGAAGTTCGGAGTCAAGCCGACCGGAAACGCCAGGGCCTGGGATTTCTCGGACGAGCCGCTCATCAGAATGAGGAACACAGCAGTCCTTCCGGGCAAGGACAAGCTCGAGGACATGATCGCCTCCATCGACGACGGTTACTATCTCTTCGATACCAACAACGGACAGGCCGACCTTACCGGTGAGTTCATGTTCGGTGTGACCATGGGCTACGAGATCAAGAAGGGCAAGCTCGGCAAGGCAATCCTGGATACCACGGTCACGGGAATCGCATTCGACATGCTCAAGACGGTCGATATGGTTTCGGATAAGGTCTACTGGAACTCCAGCGGCTTCTGCGGCAAGAAGCAGAGGATTCCCGTCGGTCTGGGCGGACCTGAGCTCAGGTGCAAGATCATGATCGGCGGAAGGTGAGGAGGCAGAAGATGAAAGACTTAAGAAAGATAGCATCAAGGATTGAAGCACAGTTTGCCTCAAAGAAGATTTCCAAGTATTCCTACAACCTGGTTGCAAAGGAAACCCGCGAATTGTCCGCAGAAAACGGCGAGTTCTCGCTTCTCAGGACATTGTTCGACAACAACGCCACACTCTCTGCCTACAAGGCAGGAAAGAACGGAGTTGTCCGCGGCAACGATTTCTCGGATGCCGGAATCGATGCGTTGGTTTCGTCCGCAGCTCTCTCTGCAGAGTCTGCGATGAAGGACAGCGCCCATGACATTTCTCCCGAACAGGAAGCTGCAAAGTTCAGACAGGGCTGCCTTACTCCGGATTTCGACAAATTCTTCGGAAAGATGAAGGAACTTCTCGGGGATATCCGCAAGGAGTATCCGAAGATCCAGATCATGAACGTCATCGGCGAGTACATAAAGACTCATTCGCTCTTCAGAAACTCCAACGGCGTTGACTTCGAGGAAACTTCCGGCGCATACGCTTTCATGATCGAGTTCGCAGGCCATGAGGGAGACAAGACCACAAGCCTCGACTACTGCAGCGTGGTGCTCAAGGACCTTGACCGGAGGTTCATCGACATGGGCAACGTCCGCTACCACCTGGACAATGCGCAGAAGCAGCTCAATCAGGTTTCCCTGACTGGCAAGTTCACGGGTTCCATCATCATGACACCGGAGCTTTTTGCAGAGTTCCTGATGATGGTGCAGGGCAACTATCTCTCAGACGGTGTTCTGATCGACGGTACAAGCCTCTGGAAGAAGAAGATCGGCAAGCAGGTCGCGGACGAGAAGCTTACATTCACGCTCAAGTCCAAGGACAAGCGTCTGGTTGTCGGCGAGCGCTACACCGCAGACGGCTTCAGGACCGAGGATCTGCCGATCATCGAGAAGGGTATTCTGAAGAACTTCACCATCGGCCTCTATGCCGCCAAGAAGACAAAGAAACCGGTGTCCAAGAACTCTTCCCGCGATTATGTCATCAACCCGGGCAAGACCCCGCTGGAGGAGATGATCGCTTCCGTCAAGAAGGGTCTGATCGTCGGCGGTTTCTCCGGCGGACAGCCTTCCACCAACGGTGAGTTCTCCGGCGTTGCCAAGAACAGCTACTATGTCGAGGACGGCAAGATCAAGGGTGCAGTCAGCGAAGTCATGATCAACGGCAACCTCGGCGAGAGCCTGATGAACATCAGGGCCCTCTCACAGGAGCTTGTGATCGACGGCAGCATGGTTGCACCGTATGCCCTGATCGACAATATCGTGGTCTCCGGTAAGTAAAAACCGAACTTGAAGTTACATTTATGTAGAATTGTGTCGTTTGGTCTAATCCCGTTTGTCATGTCGTTTACCATGAGGTATATTAGAGCCAAGAGGTGAACGACATGAAACACAATTCAAAGACATTGTTTGTCACATTTCTGATTCTTGTTCTCGTGTGCGGCTGCGCTTTTGCCCAGTCCGTCAGCGAGCAGGCCGACAAGAAGGTCGAATTCAGTTCACTGGACCTTTCTTCGGAATCATATCAGACAGTCATGGACACCTTCCGGGGAGAGCTTGAAACCTACGCCGCAAAGAAAGAGTCCATCTACAACAAGATGGCAGAAGCCTACAGTCAGGGCAATGCCGACGACTATTTCGACGCCAAGGGCCTTCTGAGAAACCTCGAGGCTCCGAGAATCACTGCCGAGCAGACCGATATCCTGGTAAACCGCATCCTCAATGAGAAGGACGATACCGCCAAGGCCGAGTTTGCCGCATGGCTCTACGAGAACAGTTCCTATTACAGACCGAAACTCACCATCTCCAAGAGCTCGGGTTCCGAGAGAAGCCTGTTCAGCTACAGCTACAGCGTATCCGCAACTCCCGGAAGCCTCGTGACGCTGCCCGAGATGTATGACGGCATGACCAACAAGGGCATGTTCATCGGCTGGGGCTATTCCACCGATGAGGTTGCCTATCAGGCCGGCGAGGAAATCGTGATGCCGTATGAGAGCCAGACACTCTATGCAGTCTACAAGACGGGCGTTCTCTTCACCGATCCGATTACCGGAACCGAGGTCTTCGAGGACGGTTCGGAGATCAATGCTCCTGTCCTTGAAGCTCCGGATGACAGCTATGTATTCCTCGGCTGGTACGATCTCTTCGGAGTCAAGGCCGACGGAACACAGACCCTGGAAGAGGGTGAGAGCTGTGCATACACCGCAGCATGGAAGAGCGTCAAGATCCTGGATGTCTATGCAAAACACTACAAGGATCTGACAGTTCCCGCAGGTGTTCCCTTCAAGCTGAACTTCTCCCTGCTGAACCAGGGCAATGCCAACGCAGGACGCCTTACCATCAAGCTGGTTCCTGAGAACGCCGAGGCATTTTCGATCGCCAAGGACGAGCTTTCGACAAGCAGCCTGATGGCCGGTTTCGAGAAGAGCGGAAACTTCACCGTGGTTCTTGCCGGAAATGCAGGCGATGTGCTGAAGGCAGACATCGTGGTAACGGATGCAGCAGGCAATACCTGGACCGAGCCCGTAACCCTTACGATAGCCGAATAATTAATAATCAGATTGATTTTCAAGCGAGTGCTCTCAAACGAGGGCACTCTTTTTTATCTTCTCGTCGGTGAAGCAGATCTTGTAGGCAATTGCCAGTGACACGCTGCAGACCAGCCATCCGGCAGGATAACCCATGGCAATCGGAAGGATGGTGTTGCTGATGTAGTTGGCCACTATGAAGAG
>JAGCUM010000143.1 GCA_017962865.1 Spirochaetales bacterium | reverse complement strand
GGCGCTGGACCTTAGGCGGGCAGAGTGCATCTTTTTCGGAGGAATTCCGATTGCATTCCCTCTGACGGCCCTTACATTCAGCCTTTTCAAGCAGGAGACATCCTTTCTCAAGACGCTGGGCATCGCATGCTCCGTGACTGCTGTAATTGCCATCGTGGATTATGTCCTGGGGGTCATAAATGAGAATTGAACGGACCTTCGATCTGATTGTGGAGGCGGAGGACCTTCAGGATAGCCAAAAGCTCCGTGTGGACAGTTTTGTTGCCTCGAAGGTCACCGAGCTGTCGCGTTCTGCTCTGGCCGGACCCGGTTGCTCGATTACCATAAATGGAAAGCCTGCCAAGAAGAGCGACAAGGTCACTGTCGGTGACAGCGTGAATCTCGTCTATGTCGCGGATGTATTCGAGAAGGTCGAGCCTCAGGATATCCCTCTGTCTGTCCTCTATGAGGATTCCGATATGCTGGTCATCGACAAGGCCCAGGGTATGGTCGTTCATCCGGGAGCAGGGAATGTTGACGGAACCATAGTCAATGCCCTCGCATACAGATACGGAGAGGACTTCATCCGCGAGATGGCCGATGAGTGCGATGTCTCAAGACCCGGAATAGTTCATCGACTGGACAAGGATACCAGCGGAGTGATGGTGATTGCTCTTAATGCCAGAGCACACACCGCATTAAGCGAGCAATTCCAAAGTCATGATATAGAAAAGATTTACTATGCATTCTGCGACGGAATATTCCAGAAGCATGAGGATGATATCGAGTGTTATCTGGTCCGTGACAGAAGTGACCGCAAGCTCTTTGCCCCGCTTAGACAGCCCAAGGAGTACATCATCCAGGGAGGGCTTTCCTCAAAGAGAACCCAGGAGATTCTGGATGAGGTCTATAAGGATCCGAAGTACAGAATCGGCGGAGCTCAGAAGGACTTCGGGGGCGGGAAGTGGAGCAAGAGCCATTATGAGGTCGTCAGGCAGCTTCCTCAGGCTGCCCTGGTCAAGGTTCAGATCTTCACCGGACGAACTCACCAGATCAGGGTGCACATGAAGTATGTAGGCCACCCTGTAATAGGAGACGTCATGTACAACAACAGGCTCTCGAGGTTCCCCGGTGAATCGCTGATGCTTCACAGCGCATCGTTGCAGATTGCCCATCCTACGACCGGAGAGCTCATGCGTTTCGAGGCACCGCTTCCGAAGAGGTTTGTCGATCTCGAGAAGAAACTGCGTGAGGCATGATAGGGGATTATTGATGGAAGGGACGGTACTTAGGTCCATAAACAATATCTACTCTGTGCGCACTGCTGACGGGAAGGTCTACAGCTGCAGGATCAAAGGCAAGCAGCTATCCCTGTCCAAGGGTGAATACAATCCGATTGTAGTCGGGGATGTGGTTGAAATCACACCGTCCGGAGGAACCGAAGAGAAGCCTGAAGGACTTGTCATCACACGACGTGACAGGGTAAGCGCATTCTCCCGCTGGAACGACAAGAGGGATATGAATCAGACAATCTGTGCGAACATGGACCTTCTGGTCTGTGTCTGCAGCGTGGAAAGTCCGCCTTTCAGGCCACGCTTCGTGGACAGGGTCATCGCATGCTGCAGAGGCGTTCAGGTCATGATAGTCCTCAATAAGTGCGATATCCTACTTACAGAGGATGAACTTGAAAGATATAGCTTATATAAGAAACTGGGCTATCAAACTGTAAGCGTTTCTGCCGAGACCGGTGAGAACGTGGATGCCTTCGTGAAGCTTCTCGAAGGGCATGTAGCTGCCTTCGTGGGTCAGAGCGGAGTGGGCAAGAGCTCACTTATCAACAGGATTCTGGGGACCAGTCAGAGAGTCGGAGAGCTGAATGCCAAGTACAACAGAGGCAACCATACGACCAACCATGCGATAATGCTGGACGGCCCCGGGTTTACTCTGATAGATACTCCGGGCTTCAGGGAAATCTCAGTCCCGCATGATGATCCGCATCTTGTTGCACAGGCATTTCCCGAGTTTGCAAAGGCAGCCCCGAAGTGTGAGTACGACGGCTGTCTCCATATCAACGAGCCCGGTTGCGAAGTCAGGAGACTGCTTGAAAAGGGCAAGATCAATGCAGATAGGTATGAGAGCTATGTGCGCATGATTGCATTGATGGAAGAAAGACTTCCTGTCTGGGGAAGAACCTCAAGTCGGGTCAGTTCTCCATCGGGCTCACAGAAGAATGCCTATAGCAGGAATCGGAGTGAATTATGTTCAGACGAACAGCTATAGATCTCGGACTGGATCTGGTTCTCCAGTCTGTTTCAAGCCATGCACTGAGCCCTCAGGGTGCAAAGGCTGTGCTGAATGCAAATACCACATTCGACAGGGACTCCTATCTTGACCGTCAGGGCAAGGTGGGAGCGGTAATCTATGCCATTGCTGCAGCAAGCGCAGAAAACAATATGCGCGTTGAGAGCTTTCCCGATATCTCTGATGTGTTCGATTCGATTGTAAAAAGCCCGACATCATCGCTTGAGGGCGAGCAGGTCTTCAATGTAGGACTTTTCATCCGCAGTGCAAGGCTCCTGAAGGCGGTTCTGGGTCTTTCGACCAGGCTGGACTGCAAGGATCGCGAACGGGGAGTGGACACCGTCATTGGAGATATCCCCGAGAGCCTTCTGTATCTTGAGCAGGAGATATTTCTCATCCTTGAATCTCCCGGCCGCGTGAAGGAGAACTATCCGACGGTCAAGGCCCTCAGAGACAAGGCCGATGCCAAACGCCGTGAGAGAAGCCGTCTTGCCAATGATTTCATGCGTCAGAATCCGTCGATCATACAGTCCGATGACGCAGTGATGCGTGACGGCAGAATCCTCCTTCCGGTAAAGAACGAATCCAAGGTAATGCTTGACGGTTACGTGCAGAGTTCTTCCCAAAGCGGAGGCACCGTCTTCATGGAGC
>JAGCUM010000142.1 GCA_017962865.1 Spirochaetales bacterium | reverse complement strand
GTAGTAGGAAGAAAGTCTGCTCTTTCCGAGGATGTACTTGTCTCCGCTCTCCTTGTCCAGGATCTTGACGTAGTCGATCTCGGGACCCAAAGCGAGAGCCAGATTGGAAGGAAGAGTCCACGGAGTCGTTGTCCATGCAAGGAAATAGGTATCTTCCGTGCCGCGGACTTTGAAGCGGACCGTGACGGCAGGATCGGTTACGTCCCTGTATCCGCCGAGGTTCACTTCCATGTTCGAAAGCGGACAGCCCAGTCCGGGGCTGTAAGGCAGGATGTTGTAGCCCTTGTAGATCAGGCCCTTGTCATAGAGGGACTTGAAGACCCACCAGATGCTCTCCATGAAGGTGATGTCCATGGTCCTGTAGCCGTGCTCGAAATCTACCCAGCGGCCCATGCGGTTGATGGTGTTCTCCCAGTCGCTTGTAAAGCGCAGGACTATGGAGCGGCACTCCTCGTTGTATCTGGCAACGCCGTACTCCTGGATTTCCTTTGCACTTGAGATACCGAGCTTCTTCTTCATCTCGTTCTCAACCGGAAGTCCGTGACAGTCCCAACCCCAGTTTCTTACGACCCTGTGGCCCTTCATTGTCTGATAGCGCGGAATGATATCCTTGATTGTACCCGGAACGAGGTGTCCGTAGTGCGGATGACCCGTAGCAAACGGAGGCCCGTCGTAAAGTGTGTACTCGCTCTCGGCCGGTCTGGATTCGATCGACTTTCTGAAGATTTCATTCTTCTGCCAGAACTCCAGGATTTTCTCCTCCATCTTGGGGAAATCCTGTCTGGGATCTACGCTTCTGAACATATGTGTTTCTCCATAAAATACTAGAAAATAACGTGAATACTATAATACTTTTCAGAAGGAGCCTCAAGGTGGTAAGATGGGTGCGTGAAGAAGTATCCCGTCCCCGACAACATCCGCAGATTCGCCTCAATCTTCCGTGAAAACGGCAAAAGGCTCTACATCGTCGGCGGAGCGGTACGTGATCACCTTCTGGGCATCCCCAACAGCGACTACGACTTCTGTACCGACGCCAAACCCGAAGAAGTCATCTCGATGTTCCGCCACGTCATCCCCACCGGCATCAAACACGGCACCGTCACGGTCCTCTTCAAGGACGATACCTTCGAGGTCACGACATTCCGCACCGAGGGGGCCTACTCGGACCAGAGACATCCGGACAATGTCACCTTCGTCACGGACCTTTCGGAAGACCTTTCAAGGCGTGATTTCACAGTCAACGCCTTTGCCGCCGACTGTCTGGACGGCAACATCATAGACCTATTCGACGGTATGAAGGACCTGAAGGACAAGACCATAAGGGCAATAGGCGTTCCGGCAGAGCGCTTCGGTGAGGATGCACTTAGAATCATGCGCCTTGCAAGGTTCTGCTCAAAGCTCGGCTTCGAGCCCGATCCGGATACGATGAAAGCCGCCACCGAACTCTCGGGAAGCATTTCAAATGTTTCGCAGGAAAGAATTTACGACGAGCTTTCGAAGATCCTTGCATCAAAAAAGCCGACCGTGGGACTAAGGCTTCTCGAGGATATGGGAGTGCTGGGTATCATCCTTCCTGAGCTTGCCGAATGCCGTAAAATCGAGCAGACCAAGGTAGGTGCCTCCGATGTGCTGGAGCACATCTACAACACGGTCGATGCCGCAGCCTACTACAACTACAGCTATACCGTGCGCCTTGCAGCCCTTCTTCATGACATAGCAAAGCCCAAGTGCATGGTCATCAATACCTACGGCATCATGCGTTTCTACGGCCATGACGTCAAGAGCGCCGAGCTCGCAAGGACTGTCATGAGGCGCCTCAAGTGCTCCAACCAGCTTACCGACGACGTATGCAACCTCATTGCCAACCACATGGTCAAATACCGCAGCGACTGGACGGACGGAGCCGTAAAACGATTCATCAGACGCATCGGAAAGGACAACATCAACGAGCTCTTCGAGCTGCAGTGGTGCGACCAGATTGCCTCCGAGGGAAAGAGCAAGGCGGATGAGTATGACGAGTTCATCGGGCGCATCCGTGAGCTTGAAAACCAGCCCATGAGCGTCAAGGATCTGGCCGTCACCGGCAACGACCTCTCCGAGGCCGGAATACCCAAATCCAAGGTCATGGGAGACATCCTGAACGACCTTCTGGAGATGGTCATAGACTATCCCTCGCTCAATGATAAAGAGACTCTGATCAATCAGGCTAATTTGTTATACAAGAATAAATTCAATACTTGATGCCCATGGCATCCAGGGCAACCTTGGCAACGCTCTGCTCGGCATCTTTCTTGTTCTTGCCGCTGGCAGGACCGAAGGTCTGTCCGTGCAATGTCACCGTATAATAGAAGACCTGGTCATGCTCCGGGCCCATTGCAGATACGAGGTTGTATGTGGGAACTGTCTTCCACTTCTTCTGCACATGCTCCTGCAGCAGGGTCTTGTAGTCTTTGCGGTATCGGTTTTCCATCACCTTGTCGATGATGGGTACGATTTCACGCTGTACGAAGGCCCTTGCCTCATCGAAGCCCTTGTCCAGGAAAATTGCTGCTATGACTGCTTCGGTGCAGTCTGCAAGTATGGCCTTCTTGTGTCTTCCGCCGGTGATCTCCTCGCCGTGGCCCATCACAAGCAGCTTGTCCAATCCGATTGAGATTGCGACCTCATAGAGGGCATCCTCGCTTACAACGAGGCTGCGAACGCGTGTGCAGTCGCCTTCATCGCCCTTGAGATTGCGGTACAGCCATTCCGATACCACGACAGATAGGACGCTGTCACCCAGGAACTCAAGACGCTCGTTGTCGCGCACGTCCCCCTTTGCCTCGTTGGCATAGGAGGAATGGATGAACGCGTTGTTCAGTAGCGATAAATCGTTGAAAGAGAGGCCTACTTTGCTTTGAAAAGAAAAAAGCTCCCGCTTTCTGTTCTCAGAAAGGCTGGGAGCACTGTGATCAGACATCAGTGTCAGACAAGGCTTGCCAGATAGTCAACAGCCTCACCGACTGTCTCGAAGGTTCTGCCCTTCTCGTCGGGAATCGTGATGTCGAACTCTTCCTCGAATCCGCTGACCAGATCGAGAATGTCCATGCTGTCGGCCTTGAGGTCATTGACGAAAGAAGACTCTCTTGTGATCTTGTCCTCATCGACTGCGAGCTTGTCGGCGATGATAGCCTTAACCTTGTTGAATACTTCGCTGTTTGTCATAGTTATTACTCCTCAGGATTTACTACCTGGACACCCTTATAGTATCCGCACTGCGGGCAGACGCGGTGGGGCAGGATGAGCTGACCGCACTTCGTGCACTTGCACAGTGTGGGCTGCTGCAGTCTCATGTTGGATGCCTTGCGTGTGGCGGCCTTTGCCTTGGATGTCTTATATTTCGGTGTTGCCATAATGTTACCTCTGCAAATTTAATAAGTTAAACAACATTGTGAGTTTATGAAAAAAGCCTATTTAAGTCAACACTTTGGAAGTGTTTAACTTATCGTTGACGGCATCCAGAACGGTTTTGGGCACCATTTTGGAGATGTCGGCTCCGAATACGGCCATTTCCTTGATGCTGGAGCTGCGGATAAGGAAATACTTGGGGTTCGTCGGGATGAATAGGACCTCCACCTCGGGCAGCATCTGCTTGTACGTCATGGCCAGTTCGACCTCGTAACCGAAGTCGTTCATGGCACGCACTCCCCTGACTATCACTCCCACATCGTTCTTCTTTGCAAAGTCCACCACGAGGCCGGACCATATCTCGACCTGGATGTTCTTGTGATTCTTCAGGATCTTCTGGAGCATTTCCTTGCGCTCCTGGGCGGTAAACAGGGTCTTCTTGGTGATGTTGTCCGCAATCACCACGTACATCCTCTCATAGAGGGCCGCACAGCGCTCGATGATATCCAGATGTCCTATTGTCGGGGGATCGAATGTCCCCGGGAGCATTGCAACTTTGGTATTCATTCCTTGCTTCCCTCCACGAACTTCTTGGCTCCGTCGTAGCTTTCCTTGCTCTCATAGGGAATCCTGGTCTTGATGACCAGATGGCCCTGCTCGTCCTTGCAGAAGACTGCGAAGTTGCCGTGACCGACGTATGACAGTGTCTCGTCTTCCTTGACCTGATACTCCTCGCGGAGCTTGTTCAGGACACAGTCGAAATGGCTGTAGGAACCGTCGCTCTCGCTGATTGCCTCAGCTATGAAGTCTATGGTCTGTCCGCAGATATGGCAAAGCGGCTTGGGCTCGTTGACCTGAGGCACATCGAGCTCCTCGAAAACCATGTGCTTGCGTGACTGCTGCTGAGCCTGCGGCTGTTGCTGGGGCTTTCTGTTATCTCCACCTCTGGATTTCTTTCTCTTTCTGTTGTTATCCATCAGTATTCTCCACTGTAGTATGTTACATGAGCATCGGTGACAGTTGCAACATCAAAGCGGATAGCCTTGAACTTCACCTCATGTCCGTTTGCCAGATAATGCTCCAAAGTCTTCTTCAGGCGTATCATTTTACGGCCATCCACCATGTAGCGGACATCGTCTGAAGCCCACCTTCCGGAAAGGCTCTTGACCTCCGTCACACAGAGGACCCCTTCGGGCGATAGCGACAGCACGTCGATTTCACCCATGGGACAACGGTAATTGCGCTCGAGAACGGTGTAGCCCTCCTTCCGGAGGAACTCTGAAACCAGACCCTCGCACTCGAAGCCTTTTGCCCTTCTGTCCATGTTCATATCTACATTATATAGAATATCGTCGGGCAAAAAAAGACGGAAGCAATGCCTCCGTCTTTCCTATGATATTCACTGAAATCAGGCTCAGATGCCCTTGTGTCCGCGGATCTGCTCGGGGACCTTGGCGGCCTTACCGACCTTGTCACGCAGATAGTAGAGCTTGGCTCTTCTGACGCGGCCGCGTCTGATGACCTCGACTCTCTCTACTCTCGGTGAGTGCAGCGGGAAAATTCTCTCGACGCCTACGCCGTAGGAGATCTTGCGGACAACGAATGTCCTTCTGATACCGGTGTTGTTCTTTGCAATGACAACGCCTTCGTATGCCTGAACTCTCTCGGTTGTTCCTTCAACGATCTTGAAGTAAACCTTGACTGTATCTCCGATGTGGAAGTTCTCGGCATCCTGCTTCATCTGTTCCTGTTCAATAGCCTTAATCAAGTCCATTTTCTAACCCCTTGGTCAATTGTATTTTTTTCAATAGCTTGGCAGTCTCTTCGTCAAGCGAAGCATCCGCCAGCAAGTCAGGCCTGTTGGACAAAGTCTTCTCAAGCCTTTTCTGCAGCCTCCACTTCTCTATGTTGGCATGATGGCCTGACAATAATATATCAGGAACGCTCATTCCGCAATAGGTTTCCGGCCTGGTGTATTGTGGGTATTCCAATAGCGGACCGGTGAAGCTCTCCTCGTCGAGCGAGGAATCCGTGATAACCCCGTCTATCAGCCTGTAGACGGCATCGATTATCACCAGGGTGGCTACTTCCCCTGAAGAAATCACGTAATCGCCTATGCATATCTCGTCATCGACATAACGGTCGATTATCCGCTGGTCAATACCTTCGTAGTGACCGCAGATGAAGACCAGCTCCGGCTCCCGGCTCAGTTGCCTTGCGTAGTCCTGTGTCAGCCGTTTTCCCGATGGGGATGCGTAGACAACACGCTTGTTCATGGCATCAATGCGATCCAGAGCTTTGAAGAGCGGTTCAGGTTTGATGACCATGCCTGCACCCCCGCCAAAGGGTGAATCGTCACACTTGTGGTGCTTGTCCTCCGCGTACTGTCTCCAATCAACTATGTTGTAGGAAACAAGACCGGCCTTGACAGCCCTCGCCATGATCGAATTCGTGAAGAATCCGCTTACCATCTCAGGAAAAAGTGTGAGAATGTCTATATTCAATCCAACAACTCCGACCTGAGAAGCCTCATGGTTCCCTTCTCTACGTCCACGTCGTCCACGAACACGCCTTTCATGTAGGGGACGAGATGCAGCCTGTCGTTCCTGGAGGTCTTGACCTCAAGAAGGACGGACTGGGCACCGTCGAGCACTGAAACCACTTCAGCGACTTCCTCGTTATCATATACCAGCTTCATACCCTGTAGGTCAGCTGTGTAAACCTCTCCCTCAGCAAGAGGGCTTGCCTGTTCTCTTGGTACCAGGATCTCCCAACCAGAGAGGAACCTCGCATCTTCCGGTGAATCGATTCCCTTGAACTTCATCAGAAGCTCGCCTGAATGATTCTGCACCTTCTCGACGCAAAGTCTTCTGGTCTTATCGCCCCGCTGAACAGTAATCTCATCCAGCGAAAAGAAATGCTCAAAGTCATCCGAGAACGGATGAACCTTGACGAACCCCTTTACACCATGCGGGGACCTGATCACTCCGGTTGAAAGGACCTGTTTCATACCGTTGTCTCCAGGCACTCAGTCCAGAATCTCAAGGCTGGCATGCTTGCCGCTCTTGGTTGCCGTGGCGCTGAGGATTGTCCTCAGGGCCTTGGCTATCCTGCCCTGCTTGCCAATACCCTTGCCGATGTCGGACGGGGAAACGCGCAGCTCAAGGATCGTTGACTTCTCGCCCTCGATCACATTGACTTCGACGCTCTCCGGCTCATCGACCAGGGACTTGACGATGTATTCAACCAGTTCACTTTCCACTTACTCAGTCCTTTGCAGGAGCTTTGGTGGCCTGGATACCCTGCTTGGCGAAGAGTGCCTTGACGGTGTCGGACGGCTGTGCGCCGCAACCGAGCCAGTAGGCAGCTCTCTCAGCATCGATCTTGACCTGCTTGTCTTCGGCCTCGATCGGGTGGTAGAAACCGATCTCCTCGAGTGGTCTTCCCGAATTTGAAAGCCTTGAGTCAATGACGACGACTCTGTAATAAGGTCTCTTCTTCGTTCCGAATCTCTTCAATCTGATACTAACGCTCACGTTCTTCCTCCTAAACGAATCTCAGTTCATGCCCATCTGCTTCATCATAGCAGCCTGGTACTTTTTATTCTTTGCGAGCTTCTTCATACTCAGCCGCATCTTTTCAAACTTCTTCAAAAGGTGGCCCACTTCACCGACGGAAGTTCCGCTGCCTTTTGCTATCCTTCTCTTCCGAGCCGGACCAATTATATAGATATTCTGTCTTTCTTGGAAGGTCATTGACTGAATAATTGCCTTTTCTTTCAACATTTCCTGCTTGTCAATGTCATCTTCCGAGATATTTCCCTTGGCTCCGGGCAGCATATCGATGATTTTGCCTATCCCGCCCATCTTGGTCATGTTCTCTATCTGCTCTAGGTAATCCTGCAGATCGAAGGTGTTCTTCGCCATCTTCTCCTGCAGTTTTTCGGCCTGTTTGGCATCGAAGGTCTCCTGGGCCTTCTCGACCAGAGAGACGATGTCTCCCATGCCGAGGATCCTGCTGGCCATCCTGTCCGGATAGAAGACCTCGAGGTTGTCCATCTTCTCACCGACACCGATGAACTTGATGGGCTTTCCTACGACTTCCCTCAGGGAGAGTGCCGCACCGCCGCGGGTATCGGAATCGAACTTGGTCAGGATCACACCCGAGATTCCGACCTTCTGCTCGAACTCCTGGGCGATCGTCACCGCATTCTGACCTGTCATGGCATCGGCCACGAACAGCGTCTCGTCCGGATGGACCGCTGCGTTGACATCCACAAGCTCCTTCATCATGGCCTCGTCCAGATACATTCTTCCGGATGTATCGACGATCAGCACGTCATACTGCTCGCGCTTGGCCTTCTTGAATGCGTTGACCGCCACCTGCACGGGATTCTTGGTATCGAGCTCGGCGTAGACGGGGACATCGACCTGCTCTCCGAGAACCTGAAGCTGTGTGATTGCTGCGGGCCTGATGAGGTCGCATGCTGCCATCATGACACGGCGGCCCTGCTTCTTGAGCATGAGGGCCAGCTTTGCACTGGTGGTTGTCTTACCGGAGCCCTGGAGACCCATCATCAGGATCACGGAGACAGTGTCCGGACCCTTGAGGTTGAGCTTCTGATGATCGGGATCTCCAAGAAGCTGCACCATCTTGTCGTACACGATCTTTGTGAACTGCTGACCGGGATCGACCGCCTTGAGGACCTTGTCTCCCTTGGCCTCCTCCATCGTCCTGTTGACGAAACGCCTTACAACACGGAGATTTACATCCGCATCAAGCAGAGCCAGCTTTATCTCTTCGACCGCGTCCTGGATGTTCTTCTCGGTAATCTTGGACTTGCCGGATATAGAGCGTATTATCGATGAAAATTTATCGCTTATGGAATCAAACATAACCGAAGCATTATGCCCCAAAAGATAATTTATGTCTAGATATATATTTTAGTGGCATTTTGTGAGCCTTCTGCTCCTTGTTATCCTTGTGCACCGAAGACAGCCGCTACAGCCAGACCAGCTAAGCCTCCCGAGACAGCGGAGACAACGAAGCCGCCCAACAACAGCCATTCAGTCCGATACCATTAATCCCAGCCACTTTAGCTGTTGATAGCTATCTCCGCTACACCCGCTGTACTTGCTGTATCCGCTATCCCAGCTGTTCCCGCTGTACGAAAAACTATCCCTTTTACGCAAAATAAAATCAATCCTTGCATCGAGTTACCAAAACCGTTCAATTTTCTTTATCGGTTTTGCCAAAAACCATTAAAAAAAGTTGACAGGTTTATTGTCCTCGAGTTCGACGAGGGAACAATCAGAATCCTCCCGATCTGGAAATATCTCTTGTCCACCTGATTT
>JAGCUM010000141.1 GCA_017962865.1 Spirochaetales bacterium | reverse complement strand
TATTGTCTGAGATTATCTCTTCTACAGTGTGTCCTGTGCCTTCGAGTTTCTTTCAGTTGGCACCGAACGTATTGTAGTAGAGCACGTCGCTTCCGGCATTCACATAATCCTTCTGGACCGAGAGTACCGCATCGGCTTTGCGAAGGGCGAACAACTCCGGTTGTTCACCGATTCCGAGTCCGAGGCTCTGAAGCATTGTGCCCATGGCACCGTCAAGTATCGTCTTGGCCATTGCAGACTCTCCCTTGTGTTCTGTAGACGCATTTTCCTGCCATCATGCAGGTGGCACAGCCGCTTCTCTGAAGCTTCTGAGCCCGATCCGATATTCCGATTATACAGGTTACGGACTTTCTTGGAACCATCATACCGCTCGGAGTGACCGTAAGTCCTATTCTTTTTTCAGTCTGAAGGGCATCCATCAGCATCTTCTGGCTGTCCAGGGGCAGATCCCCGTAGCCGGGGCTGAAGCGGTCGGTCAGATAGAGGTTCTCTTCCCTGTAGAAGATCCTCATGCGTGCTTCGAATTCATCGCACACGCTCTCGATCGCAACGCTCTGCGCACTGTCCATGATAACTGCATCCGACATGTCCGAAACCTCGGTTCTCCGAAGAAGGGCTTCTGCTTCCGCTCCCAGCGTGGCAGCCATGATGATGGCATGTCTGGAAGTTTCCAGCAGCTTTCTTATGTCATTACCACCCAGTTTCAGACCTTCAATGCCCGAGTTATCGACTTTCAGAATCCTGTATGTCAGCCTCGGGCGGGCAGAGGAGGCTACCAGACCGATGCAGCGCTGCAGTTGCTTTTCAAGCGAAATATCCATCTTCTGGCCTGCATATCCCAGGTATCTGAGAACCTCTGATTGTCGGATTTCTGGCAGCTTGAGTTCCATAAATGCAATTTTATAACGCGAGGTTGACTCTGTGCAACTATATATAGTAACATCGGTGGCAAGAAACTCCAGATCATGATAGAGGTGCGGTTGGAAAGAGTAGCTGCCCGGTCTTCAGGAAATGCCGGACAGAGAAAGGGTCAACCGCCGAGGAGATGGACTTTGCCTGAAAAATCCGTCATCCGGGACGCAGGACAACATCCTGCGGACTGTCGCCCGAAAGGGCGGAGAGCTATCGGTCACAGACCTCCGAAGTCCGTGTCGTGATAGATATCATGACATGGAGAAGCGGAGGTTTTTTTATGGCAAAATTCAAGAAATCGACGATCATCAAGGGCGTCTTTATCCTGATTGTCCTTGTCCTGATGATCATCGCAGCCGTATCGGCAAAGGATTTCACCTACACGATCTGGGCCCTTCTGCCGCCGGTTGTCGCAATCGGACTTGCCCTTTCCACCAAGGAAGTTTACTCGTCCCTGTTCGTCGGAATGCTCATCGGAGGCCTTCTGTATTCGGGCTTCAGCTTCGAGGGCACTCTGGTCCATGTCTTCCAGGACGGATTCGTGATGTCCATAGCCGATTCCTATAACGTCGGAATCCTGATCTTCCTGGTCCTTCTCGGTGCTATCGTCGCCCTGATGAACAAGGCCGGCGGTTCGGAGGCATTCGGACGCTGGGCTTCCGAGCACATCAAGACCAAGACAGGTGCCATGCTGGCAACGACCGCCCTCGGTATCCTGATCTTCATCGATGACTATTTCAACTGTCTTACAGTCGGTTCGGTCATGCGTCCGGTAGCCGAGAAGCACAGCATCTCCAAGGAAAAGCTCAGCTACCTTATCGATGCAACGGCAGCCCCGATCTGTATCATAGCTCCCGTTTCTTCATGGGCAGCTGCAGTATCGGGCTTCGTCAAGGATTCCGGAGTCAGCGGATTCGGACTCTTTGTGAAGGCCATTCCGTTCAACTTCTACGCCATCCTGACCATCGTCATGATGCTCTGTCTGGCCCTGATGAAGTTCGACTACGGTCCGATGCGCAAGTTCGAGCCCTACACGGTCGAGAGCGCAAAGCAGAAGATCGAGACCATGATCAGCAGAAGCGGTTCCTTCACCGAGGCAATCGAGGCCATGGAAGGGGAGACTCCCAAGGACATGAGCCGCAAGAACGGTAAGGTCATCGACCTCGTGTTCCCGATCGTGGTCCTGATTATCGCCTGTGTAATCGGAATGCTCTACAGCGGCGGATTCTTCGAGGGCGCCGGCATCATCGATGCCTTCTCGGATTCCGATGCATCGGTCGGCCTGCTTCTCGGAAGTGCCTGCACTTTCATCATCGTGATTATATACTACCTGATCAGACGTGTTCTGAAGTTCCAGGACATCATGAGCTGCCTGCCCGACGGCTTCAAGGCAATGGTTCCCGCAATCCTGATTCTGGTCTTCGCATGGACCCTCAAGGCCATGACCGACAGTCTGGGAGCAAAGGAGTTCGTCGAGGCCCTGGTCAAGGGTTCTGCTTCCGGTCTGCAGATCATGCTTCCGGCCATCATCTTCCTGATTGCATGTCTTCTGGCATTCTCCACCGGAACATCCTGGGGTACCTTCGGAATCCTGATTCCGATTACAATCAGCGTATTCCCGATCACCACTCAGATCGGTGTCGTCTGCGTATCAGCATGTATGGCAGGTGCCGTCTGCGGTGACCACTGCTCACCGATTTCGGATACAACCATCATGGCCAGCGCCGGTGCGGACTGTGACCATATCAACCACGTCAACACCCAGCTGCCTTATGCAATCACGGTAGCCCTTGTTTCGTTCGTAAGCTACATAATCGCAGGCTTTGTGCCCAAGTGGGGCATCGTCCTTCCGATTTCAATCGTGCTTATGATCGCCACACTGTTCGTGATCAAGAAGATCACCATAAAGAAAGTCACAGCCTGAAACTGAAGAGTTCCGGTTATCAGAGGAGTCCGCGAGGGCTCCTCTTTTTATCTGTTCTCCAGGTATTCCAGAAGCTCCGGATCCACCCTCCATTCCCCGGCTTTCTTCGAGCCGACTCTGGCAAGGATGCTCATGCTCTGAAGGACGGCAACTATCTTCTTTGCCCAGGCAAGGCTCATGTCCTCTTTCTCCGCTGCGGCAGAAAGGGTGGAGGTAGGATTCTCGGCAAGGTATCTGAGAATTCTGAACTGTTTTTCCGAAAGCCTGGGTATGGCAGGGGAGCTCAGATACTTTCTGAGATTCACCGGGTCTGGTTCGAAGGAGAACGGGATGGTGACCTTGAGCATTCCGTCGCTGAAGGAAAAGGCCTTTCTGCCGTATCTTGCGACAATGACGGGAACTCCGTGGCCGCTTTGTTCTGCAAAACCGGTGAGGGTGAAG
>JAGCUM010000140.1 GCA_017962865.1 Spirochaetales bacterium | reverse complement strand
GAGCATGAGTATATGAAAAGAATATTTGTGGATGAACAATGGTGTCTGGGCTGTCATCTGTGTGAATATAACTGCGCATTTGCCAATTCCGGGCTATCGGATATGGCTTATGCCCTGAAGGGGAATCCCATCTATCCGCGCATACATATCGAAGGGACTGACAGGATTTCCTATGCAGTTTCCTGTCGTCACTGCGAGGATCCGATCTGCGTCAAGAGTTGTATTGCAGGAGCTCTGTCCCGGCAGGACGGTGTAATCAGGATCGACAGGGACAGGTGTGTTGGATGCTATACCTGCGTACTCGTCTGTCCTTTCGGGGCACTGGCTCCGGACAAGGACGGGGTGATGCAGAAATGTGAACTCTGCCTTCAGAATTCATGCGGTGAGCCTGCATGTGTAAAAGGATGTCCCAACAAGGCAATCGTCTATGAGGAGAGGTGACCCATGGCAGAATATGTGATTGTCGGTAACGGCGTGGCAGCTGCCGGCTGCATAGAAGGAATCAGGAGTCTTGATTCAGAAGGAAGAATAACGGTGGTTTCCGCGGAGAGGCATGAGGTGTACTGCCGCCCGCTCATTTCGTATTATCTCGAGGGAAAAACCGACCTGAAACACATCGGATACAGGGACAGGGATTTCTATGAAAGACTGGGCTGCCGTGTCCTGTACGGAGTCAGGGCAGTGGGTATCGACGATAAAAAGCGAGTCGTGAGGATGGATGACGGGACGGAGCTGCCGTATACGGCACTCTGCGTCGCTACCGGCTCAAGTCCGTTCGTTCCGCCGTTTGAGGGACTCGATAAGGTTGAGAAAAAGTTCGGTTTCATGACCCTGGATGATGCACTGGAACTGGAGGAGGCCATAGACGGAAACAGCCGGGTTCTGATTGTCGGAGCCGGACTGATAGGTCTCAAATGCGCCGAAGGCATAGTACACAGGGTCGGCAGTGTTACCGTCTGTGACCTCGCAGACCGCGTTCTCTCGAGCATCCTTGATTCTGAGTGTGCAGCTATGATTCAAAGTCACCTTGAAAAGCACGGAATTACTTTCCATCTCAAGGACAGCGTTTCCAGGTTCGAAAGCCAAAAAGCTGTTCTCCGAAGCGGGCGGAGCGTTGACTTCGATGTTCTGGTTCTGGCTGTCGGGGTGAGGGCAAATACGGCTATTGTCAGAGACATCGGAGGAGTTGTTAACAGAGGGATAATCGTAGATGAGACGATGAGGACCTCATTGGATGGAATCTATGCCGCAGGGGATTGTACGGAGGCTCTCGATATTTCGAGCGGACAGAAGAAGGTGATGGCAATCCTCCCCAACGCCTACATGCAGGGATATGCTGCAGGTATAGCTATGGCCGGAGGTTCTGAAGTGTATGACAAAGCGATACCGATGAACTCCATAGGGTTTTTCGGCTTACATACGATGACGGCAGGAACGTATGAGGGAGAACTGTATGAGGAGAAAACGGAGACCTCGGTCAAGAGGCTGTATATCAAGGACAACTGTCTGAAGGGATTCATGCTTGTGAACTGCGGCGAAAGGGCAGGTATCTATACGTCGATGATCCGGGAGCGAATACCGCTTTCGTCAGTGAATTTCGAGATTCTCAAAAAGGTCGCGACAACTGCGGCGTTTTCCAGCGAGACACGCAGGAGCAAATTCGGAGGTGCGGTGTGAGTACGGTAATCAGAGCAGAGAATAAAGACCATAGGACTCTCAATGAGGAAATCAGGAATGCCGGTGATGAATGTCTGATAACTGGTTGTTGCGGGCAGAGGTTCATCGCCTCCGGAATGTCGGATAAGAACATCACCATAGAGGGTATTCCGGGTAATGCCCTCGGTTCATATTTCAACGGAGGCAGGATCACCGTCATGGGCAATGCCCAGGATGCAGTGGGAGATACCATGAATGACGGAACAATACTGATTCACGGCAATGTCGGCGATGCAGCAGGTTATGCAATGAGAGGCGGAAAAATCTATGTACGCGGTAATGCCGGATACCGTGCGGGTATTCATGTAAAGGCATACAGGGAGAAAGTTCCCCTCATGATAGTCGGAGGGAGGGCCGGTAGTTTTCTGGGTGAATATCAGGCAGGAGGAGTCATCGTGGTCCTGAATCTGGACGAACCGGAGAAGAAGTGTGTCGGGTTCTTTCCATGTACGGGAATGCATGGGGGAAAGGTATTCCTGCGCTCGGACTGCCGGGATGTGGTGTTTCCCCGTCAGGTCAAGGTACACACAGCCACCGAAGATGATATGAAAGAGCTGGAATCGTTACTTTCGGAGTACTGCAGTATTTTCAATCTGGATTTAAAAGAGATACTATCAGGTATCTTTACGGTGATTACACCTGACAGCGAAAATCCTTATCGTCAGATGTATGTCGCCAACTGACAGAGAGGGTGGTGAAATGAACTATTCGAAAGATGAAGTCATACAATACACGAGGGAAGAGGACGTCAAGTTCGTCCGCATCGCCTACTGTGATGTTTTCGGAAAGCAGAAGAATATCTCGATAATGGCTGATGAATTGCCCAAAGCTTTCGAGTACGGAATTTCCTTCGACGCTTCTGCGGTCGCAGGGTTCGGAGATGAATCCCGCAGCGATCTGCTTCTTCATCCGGAACCGAATACCCTCGTGCCTCTGCCATGGAGACCGGAACACGGTCGGGTTGTTCAGATGTTCTCCAACATCACTCTTTCCGACGGGACTCCGTTCGGATGTGATACCAGACGGTTGCTCAAGGATGCCGTATCGGATGCCGAGAAGATGGGCTTGGAATTCAACTTCGGTTCGGAACTGGAGTTCTATCTTTTCCAGCGTGATGAAAACGGAAAGCCAACCAGGATTCCTTCCGATGAAGCCGGATACATGGACATAGCCCCGGAGGACAAAGGGGAGAATGTACGTCGCGAGATTTGCCTAACACTGGAACGTATGGGTATTCTCCCCGAACGCTCGCATCACGAACAGGGACCCGGACAGAACGAGATCGATTTCAAATACTCCGGCGCTCTGGCGGCAGCCGATAATGCCATGACATTCCAGCGTGTTGTCAAAACGGTAGCCTATAACAATGGTTTAGTCGCAGATTTCTCGCCAAAACCTATCCCGGACGCCCCCGGAAACGGATTCCACATCAATATTTCGGTACAGCCTCTGGACAAGGAGGAAACATTATCGCAGATGATAGCCGGCATACTTGCCAATGCAAGGGCGATGACCGCATTCCTGAATCCGAGCGAGGTTTCCTATCAGCGCCTGGGAAGCTATAAGGCTCCCCGTTATGTGTCGTGGTCTTATGAGAATCGTTCTCCTTTGGTCAGGATACCCGCTGCAGAAGGACAGTACAGGAGAATCGAGTTGCGTTCGGCAGATTCCTCTGCAAATCCATACCTTGCCTTTGCTTTGGTAATCCATGCCTGTCTGGATGGAATCGGAAGACGTCTGCAGCTCTGCAGTCCTTCGGATATCAACCTCTTTACTGCCGGAAGTGATGTGCTTTCCTCCTATGAGAAACTGCCGGGATCCTTCAGTGAAGCATGCAGGGTTTCTGCATCCAGCAGTTTCATCAGAGAGCATATTCCATCGGAAATCCTGTCGATTTACTGCAACAGGTAAACGAAGCTCAGGGGATGGGGGATCAGCTGATGGAGTTGGAAGAAAGGAAATACAGTGTCCTCATTGTATGTGCGGGAGAGAATCTCACTTCCGCGCTATCTTCCCTAATGCCCGAATCACGCTATTATCCTATCCGGTTTGTCTCAAGTGTCAGCGCTGCCAGACGTGAGTGGAATGCCATGAGCTACGACTACGTGATTATTAATTCTCCCTGCAGGGACGATAACGGAGTCGATTTATCCATAGATGTGGTTTCTTCCAAGAGTGCAGTTGCTCTTTTGCTTCTGCCCCCTGACCTGCAGGATGCAATTTCGGGCAATGTCCTGAGGCACGGTGTGTATACCCTCCCGAAGCCGCTGTCGCGGCATTCTCTTTCCAACGCCCTGGATTGGATGGCCGCAACGCGTGAAAGATTGAGAAATCTAGAGAACAAGACCCTGTCATTAGAGGAAAAGATGGCTGAGATTCGGATGGTCAACAGGGCCAAGTGGCTTCTGATATCCGCACTGGGCATGGATGAAAGTTCAGCCCACCGATACATAGAGAAGAAGGCGATGGACAGCAGTGTATCCAAGAAGGAAGTAGCCGATCTGATTATCAAGACGTATTCCTGAACCCTTTTTTTCTTTTTCTATCATATGCAAAACATATGGTAGCCATAATATTATATGTATTTGTAAC
This sequence comes from Spirochaetales bacterium, assembly GCA_017962865.1. Next base: position 5,629 of record JAGCUM010000140.1, on the reverse strand, counting down.
TATTTGGGCATCTTCCTATAATGCCAGTAATATTTCTACAGGAGGTATGCCGTATGTGTTCGATTGTCGGTTTTTCATCGGATTGCATTAAATCCGAATTGATCCAAGACTGCTTCGGGCGCTCCGTTTCCAGAGGCCCGGACCAGAGTCGCTTCGAGAATGCAGGTAATAATGCATACCTCGGTTTCAACAGACTTGCAATAATGGATCCGCAGGAGTCAGGGATGCAGCCCTTCCATCTGGGAGGCAGCAGTCTGGTATGCAACGGAGAGATATACGGCTTCAGGCCGATAAGGGAAGAGTTGAGGACAAGATACTCCTTCGTAAGTGAATCGGACTGTGAAGTTCTTCTCCCGATGTGGAAGGAGAAGGGCGTGAACATGTTTGCCGATCTGGATGCCGAATTCGCCCTGATAATCTATGATTCCGAAACGGATTCCCTTGTGGCTGCAAGGGACCCTATAGGAATCCGGCCGCTCTTCTTCGGATACCTTGCCGATGGAAGCATCATTTTCTGCAGCGAGGCACGTTGTCTGATAGGTCTTTGCGATAGAATCATGCCGTTCCCTCCGGGACATTATTACAAGGACGGAAAGTTCGTAAGGTATGCCGATCCTTCCCATGTCGATGAAGTCATTCACGATGATATCGATTCAGCCTGTTCCAATATCAGGGAAAAGCTCATCAGAGGTGTGGAAAAGCGACTTGATTCGGATACTCCTCTCGGATTCCTGCTTTCGGGCGGGCTGGATTCAAGTCTGGTCTGCGCCATATCTGCAGGCATACTGGGCAAGAAGATCAGGACTTTCGCCATCGGAATGGATACGGACCCGATAGATTTGGGATATGCAAGGCAGGTATCGTCCTTCATCGGCAGCGACCACATGGAAGTTAGAATGACGATGGAAGAGGTCCTTGAGAATCTGGATATCGTGATTTCTCTTCTCGGGACTTGGGATATCACGACAATCAGGGCCAGCATGGGAATGTATCTCTGTTGCAAGGCCATCCACGAGAAGACCGATGTGAAGGTTTTGCTTACCGGTGAGATTTCGGACGAGCTTTTCGGCTATAAGTACACGGATTTCGCCCCGGATGCTGCTTCCTTCCAGAAAGAAGCGCAGAAGAGGATAAGGGAACTGCATTACTACGATGTCCTGCGTGCTGACAGATGTATCTCAGACAATTCCCTGGAAGCCAGGGTTCCTTTCGGGGATCTGGAGTTCGTACGTTATGTGATGGCTTTGGATCCCGAACTCAAGATGAACAGGTACAACATGGGCAAATACCTGCTTCGCAAGGCTTTTGCCGATGACCGCATTCTTCCCGAAAGCATTCTATGGCGTCAGAAGGCTGCTTTTTCGGATGCAGTGGGACATAGTATGGTCGATGGCCTGAAAGCCTATGCCGAGAAGCTTTATTCCGACGCTGAATTCGAGTCGAGGTCCCGAAAGTATACATACTGCCGTCCCTTCACGAAGGAAAGTCTCCTGTACAGGGAAATCTTTGAAAAACACTATCCGCGCAAGGCGCAGATGATTCCGGATTTCTGGATGCCAAATAAAAGCTGGGAAGGCTGTAACGTCAACGATCCGTCTGCTAGGGTTCTTTCAAACTACGGTGCAAGCGGGGTATAAGAAAACCATATCTTGATTCTCAAGGACTCCGAAAAGCGGCTGTGCTCAGAATTAAAAACACTGTGCAGGTGTGGTGTTTCCAAGTATAATTAAGAAACCGTCAATGACCGAGGTGGAGCTCAAAAGGGGGATTTCCATAGGTGTTCAAGAGGCTGTTTTTCAAACTCCTGCCAGTTCAGATTCTGATACTCGCCATGGGCTCGATCAATTCCATTGTCGACGGAGCCGTCGCCGGAAGATTCATTGACGCTGAATCGGTCGGTGTAATCGGCCTCTACTTCACGATGGTGAATGTCCTTGCTGCAGTTGGATCCGTACTTCTCGGAGGTTCTTCCATCCTCTGCGGAAGGTATATGGGCAGGGGAGATATCGAGAAAACCGACAGCCTGTTCTCCCTGAATCTTACCCTCGCCACCATAGTCGGGGTGATACTCTCAGCAGTCAGCCTCCTTATTCCCGGACCATTAGCCAATGCCCTGGGAGCCAGTCCTGAGCTTAAAAATGCACTTGTCTCCTACATCAGAGGCTATGGTTTCGGAATCGTTCCGCTTCTTCTTGCCCAGCAGACAGCCATGTTCCTCCAGCTGGAACGCAAGAGCAGACTAGGCTATATCGGTGTTGCTGCAATGATCGTAAGCAACATCGTCCTCGATATCGTTCTGGTCGAGTTCCTTGATATGGGGACCTTCGGACTTGCCCTTTCCACAAGCATCAGCAACTGGATCTATTTCCTGATTCTCGTCTCCTACTATTTCACCGGGAAGGCTCAGTTGTCCTTCTCATTGTCCAAGATCGATATCACCCAGATCTGGCCTCTTCTGAAAACGGGATTCCCCGGAGCCGCTCTGATTTTCTACCTGGCAGTAAGGGCACTCGCCCTGAACCTCATCCTTCTCAAACATGCCGGAAGTGACGGTCTTTCCGCTCAGGGAGCTTTCGGAATGTTCTCCGGTCTGGAGGTTGCCTTCTGTGTCGGAGTAGGCGCCGTCGTCAGGATGATGTCCAGTGTCCAGATAGGAGAGGAAAACAGGGATGGCCTGAGGGCCATCATGAAGACAGCCCTGACAAAAGGAATGCTTCTGTCTGTGGTCGTTGCCTTGATTACGGCTCTGCTTTCAGGTGTGTTTGCTTCGCTTTTCTTTGCAGACAGGGCTTCTCATGTGTATGAACTCACGAGACAGCTGTTTCTGATCTACGCATTGTGCATGCCTTTGATCATGGCAATACAGATCTTCTGCAATTATCTTCAGGCCTCCGGGCACATCTTCTTCGTGAATCTGATGTCTTTCTTCGACGGTTTCCTGGCTGTGGTCGGTCCCGCTCTGATTCTGGCTCCGATGCTGGGAGCCTTCGGCGTATGGCTTTCTCATCCGACCGGCCTGTGTTTCATACTGGTTACCGTTTTCATCTATGCCTGCATATTCAACAGACATTTCCCGTCCTCCTTGGATGACTGGCTGTTCCTCAGAAAAAGCTTCGGAGTCTCAGATGACAGGAGATTGGAACTGGTTGTGGAAAGCATGGATGCCGCACTGTCGACATCCAAACAGGTCTACGACTTCTGCACGGGGCATTCCCTTTCCCATAAGACGTGCGTCTATGCCGCCCTGAGCATCGAGGAGATTGTGTGCAACATAATCCGCCATGGTTTCAGTGCGGACAGGAAAAAACATCAGGTCATAGTCAGTGTGATTCTGAAAAACGACGGCCTTCTTCTGAGGATCAAGGATGACTGCATACCGTTCGACCCGAAGGAGCGCGCCTCGCAGCTTTCTTCCGAGAGACCCGAGAAGAATATCGGTATCCGCATGGTGATGAAGCTTGCGGACGACATCATCTATCAGAACAATCTCGGGCTGAATGTCCTTACCATAAGGTTCCCGGCAATCTGATGGATTTCCAAAGGGATGGATGATGAGTGGTTTGAAGTTTGTTTTCGTACACGGCCTCTCCGGCTGGGGAAGCTACGATGAGACATACAGGCGCATGCCGTACTGGGGAATGCGCACGGGGGATCTCATCTCATATCTCAGGGACAAGGGTTTTGATTGCCATGCGGCATCCGTTGCTCCGACCGGCAGTGCCTGGGACAGGGCCTGCGAACTCTATGCCCAGATGTACGGGACCAGAGTCGATTACGGCAAGGCCCACAGCGAGAAGAACAACCACGAAAGGTTCGGCCGTGATTTCTCTTCCTGCCCGCTCGGAACCGAGAGCACCTCAATCGTTCTTCTCGGTCATTCATTCGGAGGGGCCACGGTCAGACTGCTTTCCGAGCTGATGGCAAACGGAGATGAGGATGAAAGACGGGCCACAGACGACGGAGACCTCAGCCCGCTGTTCAGAGGCGGCTTGGGAAAGAGCATCTTCAGCATCGTCACGCTGGCTTCTCCGATGAACGGGACTACCGCCTACGATATGTTCGAGGATCCTCAGTTTAAGATCGATACCGTTAAGGTTCCGCTTCGCCATCGGCTGCTCAGCAGTCTCATGTCATTCGGTACCAGGCCGAAGACGGATGACCGTGACATTCGTGATTATGCCTCCTTTGACATGCACATAGACAACGCCTTGGCGATGAACAAAAGAATAGAGACCTTGCCCGAAGTCTATTACTTTTCCGTGCCGTGCTGCTTTACAAAAGACGGCAAACCGCGAAAAGGCATGGAGGCTCTCTTTGCCATGAGGTCTGCCCAGATCGGTGCCTACACCGGAAAGACCCAAGGCGGATTCGTCATCGATGATTCCTGGAGAGAGAACGACGGTCTTGTGAATACCGTCTCTGCAAAAGCTCCAATCGGAGCCCCCTCGAAGGACCTTGACCGCAGCAACATCGAAAAAGGAATCTGGAACGTGTTCCCGACTATTGAAGGCGACCATATGTGGCTCCAGGGCGGGCTGATGCACAAGCACGATATCAGGGCCTTCTATCTGGATCTTCTGGAACTGATAAGCAGTCTTGAATAATGACGCTCAATGAGCGTATATTGTATTGACTTTTGCGCTCAATGAGCGTAATAATAAAGCTATGGAAATCAAAAGAATCAGATATTCTTCAGGATTGACTCAAAAGGAATTCAGCGCAAAGTACATGATTCCGTTGAAGACGCTTCAGAACTGGGAAACAGAAAGTGATTCCCCGTCAGCAAGAAAATGTCCTGCTTATGTTTCATTTCTTCTCGAGAAGGCTGTTATGGCTGACTTTCGCATTGCCAAATACCTGTTGGAGGCGGATGTCGATATGCCGCATTTAGTTGCGATTGACCATGCCAGGGCTAAAATCCATAAGTCGCCTCTATCCAAATATGTCAAGGATGTCGTCTTGTATGGAAGCACCGCAAGGGGACAATCGAAGCCTTCCAGCGATGTTGATATTCTTCTGGTGTTGGATGCAGCGATAAAGAGTCACAGGAAGTACAATGATTGGATTACCTATCTGAGGGGCAATATCTCCTCAGATGATTACACGCTGCCAGAGGCAGATCTGCATGTTGTTTTTGACGCGAACTGGGAAGATAACAAAACGGCTTATTTTTCCAATATCAGGAAAGAGGGGTTCAGTATATGGAGTTGAGAACATACTACGACTTTGCACTTGACGACTACAGGTTTCTGTCCGAACTGAAGAAGAACGGTATATCAGCGAACTCTATAGGAGCTATCGCGCAGAATACCTGTGAACGGTTTCTAAAACACCTTATCAATGAGTATATCCCGGTGACGGAGGAAAACAGGAATCATGTCACCGACCTCCTGACGACACACAATCTTAATCGGCTGGTTTACTTCTGGAATCAGTTCTCCAAAAACAGAATACCGGATAACGTTTCGAATCTTCTGAAGAAGATAAACGGCTTCTATTTCTCGACCAAATATCCGGGTGATGACTGCCAGACTCTTACGAAAGAGAACATAGCACTGTGCTTTGAAGTGGTAGAGGAATGCAAACAAGCTGTAGACGCAATTATAGCTGAAATCAATAAAGCCGGCAT
>JAGCUM010000139.1 GCA_017962865.1 Spirochaetales bacterium | reverse complement strand
CTTCGTTGTCCTCGAGGTTTTCCATCAGGGATTTGAGATTGGAGAGTTCCTCGACTATCGGGACCAGGTGGCTGCGCTCAAGCATGAGGCTCTTGTACCGTCCCATGTCCTTCATGACATCGGGGTCGGAAAGCCTCTGGTCCAACTCCTCAAGCTGGCGCTTGAAATCAGGTAACTTCTCTATCATTTTCTCTCTTCCTCTGTCAGGGGCCTCTGCGGGATGAACACTGAAAGCACTCCCATCGGGCAGGCTTCGGCACATTTTCCGCAGGCCAGGCATTTCTTGGTGGCGTTTATGTCCGTGTCTTCCACCATTACGCCGAAGGGGCAGGCCTCTCGGCACTTGCCGCAGTTGATGCACATCCTGATGTCCACGACATAGGCGCCGAAAAGGTTCTTCCTGATTGCTCCGACAGGGCAGACTTTAGCACATTTTCCGCATTGGATGCAAACTACCGGCCTCGTGATGTTGCCTTCGACACCGCTCTTGTTACCCACGCCCTTGCGCTCGGTGACATGCATGAAGGCCATCGAAACCTTGTTGGTGCGGAAGTAGTATTTTGCGCAGGCATGGACACATTCCAGACAGCCTATGCAGCGGGCGTTGTTGTTGACCACCAGGGTGCGGCCCTTGCGGATTATCTGCTTCTCCTCGACATCCTCATAGGGGGTGCCCTGAATGGGGAGGCTGGTTCTTCTTATTCCGTCGAAGCGGTAATAGGCATCGGCGATGGCCGGGGCAGTCGGGATGGAGACGATTTCACCAAGTCCGATTGCTACGCTGGAGACATCCAGACCCGGACGCTCTATGATCATAGGTTCTATCTGGGGTATTTCATCGGCGCGGAAGAGCCTGAGTGATGCATACTTTGCCTTGGGGATGCAGTTCTCCAGAGGATACTGCTCCTTGAGGGCATAACCCATGCCCATGACGACCCCGCCTTCGATCTGGCCTTCGACATTGGTGGGGTTGATGGCCCTTCCGACATCGTGGGCTGCAACTATCTTCAGAATCTTATGGGTAGGCTGTGTAGACTCCTCCAGTATGCAGATCTGGGTGGCATAGCCGTAGGCCACATGGCTTTTCGGGTGGGGGAGGTCGGAGCCGAACGGGTCGGTCTTTGCCAGGTATTCGGCATAGAAGGACTGACCCTCAAGCTCTTTCAGCGTTTTTTCCGAAAGTGCCTCTCTGAGCTGTACTGCAGCCCGTCTGGCAGCTTCTCCGGAGATTGTGGTATGTCTGGAACCCGAGGAGGTCCCGCTGTCCGGAGCATTTGCGGTATTGGACTTTTCCTCAACCACGAGGTCTCTGTCGAGGCCTGATGCATCGCAGACAATCTGCTTCAGGACAGTGCACAGTCCCTGTCCGAGGCAGGAACCTGCGCAGTGGATTATGACTTTGCCGTCCTTGACTTCCAGGCGTACCCTGCCGTAATCGGGAAGACCCACGCCGACACCTGCGTTCTTCATGGCACAGGCGATTCCCACATGGGGATGAGCATAGAATGCATCCTTGACGGCAAGACGCGTTTCCACCAGACCTGTGGAGTCGTCCACAATCTGGCCGTTGGGCAGGCTTTGTCCCGGCCTGATTGCGTTGCGGAACCTGATCTCCCAGTGCGAGAGTCCGATCTCGTCCGCCATGTGGTTCAGAAGGCTTTCCATCGCAAAGCAGCTCTGGGTTACTCCGAAACCGCGGAAGGCTCCTGCAGGCGGATTGTTCGTGTAATAGGCATAGCCGTCGATTTCAAGGTTCTGGTAGTTGTATGGTCCTGAGGCATGGGTACAGGCCCTCTCGAGAACGGGGATGCCCAGGGAGGCATAGGCTCCGGTATCGGCAATGATCCTGGCCTTCAGGCCCTGGATGATTCCGTTCTCATCGCAGCCGAGGGTCATCTCCATATCCATGGGATGGCGCTTTGGATGTACCTTGATGCTTTCGCTTCTCCTGAGTTTCATCTTGCAGGGGCGCTTTGTCAGGTAGGCGACAAGGGCGCTCAGGTGCTGGACCGTCACATCTTCCTTGCCACCGAAAGCTCCTCCTACGTAGCAGTTCTCGACCCGGACCTTTTCTTCAGGTAGGCCGAGCAGGGGAGCCGTCTCGCGTCTTGTGTCGTAGACTCCCTGGTCTGTCGAGTAAATCTTCACGCCCCCGTCATCCATGGGAACGGATACGGCACATTCCGGTTCAAGGAAGGCATGCTCTGTCCACGGGGTGGAGAACTTCTCGGAAAGGACATACTTCGAGTTTTTGAGAGCTCCATCGACATCGCCCCGCTTGATATGGGTGTGGCCGAGGAGGTTTCCGCCTTCGTGTATGGCAGGGGCATCGTCTCTCATGGCCTCGTAGGGATTGCGGACACAGGGAAGGATGACATAGTGGACCTTCACGAGCTTTGATGCCTTCAAGGCGGCCTTGTAGGTCTCGGCGGAAACAAGACAGATGACGTCACCTACATATCTGGTGACCTGGCCCTTGGCAATCATGGCATCCCAGTCCCGCTTGAGGTGTCCGACCTTCACGTCCACGGGGATGTCTTCGGCGGTGAATATTCCTACCACGCCGGGGACACTGAGGGCAAGGGACGTGTCTATGTCCATGACTTTCGCCCTGGGATGTTTGCTCCTGACGGCCACTGCGAAAAGCATGCCGTCGATGTAGATGTCATCGGGATAGATTCCGCTGCCGGTGACCTTGTCCTTGACGTCTACACGGGGAACGCTCTTTCCGATGAGCCAGTTCCGGTCGTCGGAGAGTGTGGTCTCTTTCTCTTTTTTCAACAGCTCTGCTGCCATCTGAATGGCCTTGACGATCTTGGCATAGCCGGTGCAGCGGCAGATGTTGTTTCTCCTGGCATGACGGATGTCGTGTTCGGAAGGCTGTGGATT
>JAGCUM010000138.1 GCA_017962865.1 Spirochaetales bacterium | reverse complement strand
GCCCTGTCGCATTCCATTGCAGGAGTCATGAGAGGTGCCGGCAAAGCCAAGGTCCCCATGTTCGTGATGCTTGGTGTGTGGTGCATATTCAGAGTCCTTTACATTTCCGTCGCAATGTCCATCTCACACACGGTCGAGCTTGTATTTGCCGCCTACCCCATTACCTGGACCATTTCCTCTATAATCTTCCTGATTTACATGCTCAGATCCGACTGGGTCCACGGTCTCGAATGACACCATCTCGAGGGTGATACACCACTGTTTCTACCCTAGCTAAACCAATAACTATAAGAAACATCCGCTTTTACCGTACAAGCGGGACGGTGATTGACCCGTCAGGCATGAAGACAACCCTGCACCCGGGACCGTACTTGGCTATTGCATCGTCCAGGGCTTTCTGAACATCGTGCACAGGCTCGATGAAGATACTTCTCAACTGCTCATCCGGAATCCGGGAATAGCATTCGACATGGGCCCACTTGAAAACCTCCGCCATCTTGGCGGCCTTGTGGTATCCGAGCTTGAAGCCCTCCTCTATCCTTCTGAGCACTTCATCAGGAGTATCGGCACTCGAGAGAAGCTTGACAAATGCCTCCCCGCCTATTCCTTCCCTGCAGGCGGAGACCAGGATCATGGTGCCCCCGTCCTTCAGGGCAAGCTTGGCATTGTCGATTGCCTTCTGACTCTGGTAGAGATCGACGTCCATGGGATACGGAGCAGCTGTCACGACGATATCTGCCTTCTCTTCCAGGGGTGCGGTGAATATTCTGTTTGCAGCCTCGACGGCCTGATAGAAGGACTCGTCTATATCCCCGGCAGTAACGGTATCGATCTCATGGTTGCGGTCCAAGACCGTCATGATTGAATAGACCGGGACCCTGACCAACGTCATGGCCTCCTCCAGATCCTCATGGACGGGATTGCCCTTGAGTGCCAGGGTTTTGGATTCCGGGGAGAGAGCCATCTTATGGTTGTGTTCTATCGAACTCAGGGCTGCAACACCGGGAAGGAAGCTCTTTCTGCCCCCGGCGTAGCCTGCAAAGTAATGAGGCTCCACCGATCCTATGGCAATTACCTTGCCTGCGGCCTTTACAAGCTTGTTCAGATAGAGCTCGGTTCCGCGGCTGGTCTTTCCGTAGTAGTCCATGTCCTCCATCCGGCGGCAGTCATGGACGAAGATCCGATCTTTGAAGGTCTCGTACCAGGATCCGAAGATGAAGTCATACTCATTTCTATAGGGAGCTCTGTGACTTCCGGTCGCGATGAGGAAGGAGGCTCCTGCCTTCTCCAGGGCCGGACCAATGGCATCCATCACGAACCTTGTAGGCGTGGGTCTTGTGGCATCGTTCACAATCACCAGGGTGCTGCCCGGCAGGGCCATGAATTCATCGAAGCTGCCCTCGATGGCCTCTTTCGTGATTTCAACGGCATTTTTCTGCCTTCCCTCTTTCTTCGGGTCATTGAGTTTGAGAATGGCACCGAAATGCTCCGGTGCCACCTCCAATGCTATCTTCTCTCCGTTATAAGGTACTTCAATCTTCATGCAATCAGTATTTCCTAGCATCCTTCACGTGGTCAAGATGATCCTTGTAGGCTTCAACGTTCTTCGGATTCTCGGAAACCTGAGTGTCTCCGCATCTCCACCATGAGCCGTAGCCGTCGGTCATCGACTTGGGCAGGACCCTGATATCGAAGACAACCGGACGGTCCTTGATCCGCTTGGCTCCGGCCATGGCCCTCTTGAGGTCTTCCATGGTCCTGATGGTGTAGGACTTGGCCCCGTAGGCCTCGCCTATCTTGGCAAAGTCCACTGCCATGAAGGTTCCGGAGTGCTTTCCGTCTTCTCCCCTGTACCTGAGCTCGGTGCAGAAGGTATCGTTGCCATGTCCGACCTGGAGGTTGTTGATGCAGCCGAAGCTTGCATTGTTGAACACGCATACGATTATCTTCTTGTGTTCCTGTGCTGCAGTCAGCAGTTCGGAATGCAGCATGATGAAGCTTCCGTCGCCTACCATCGAATAGACATCGTGCTTGTCTCCGATGGCATACTTGACACCTAGGGCTCCGGAAATCTCATAGCCCATGCAGGAATAGCCGTACTCCATGTTGTAGGAATCCAGACTGCGGGCGCACCACATCCTCTGCATGTCGCCCGGAAGCGATCCCGAGGAACCGATTGCAACGTCATCCTTGTCCATCATCAGGTTGATGGCTCCCAGGACCGTTGTCTGGGCAAGGCATGAATCCATATCCTTTGCAAATCGGAAGGCGCTCTGTGCATTCGCATCGTTGACCTCGGGAACGTAGTCCTTGGAGAAGGTGATGCTTCTGAGCCTGTCCAGTTCCCTGAACCACTTCTCCCTTGCCTTCTCGATTTCGCCCTTGTATGGGGCAACATAGCCGCCGAGGGCCTTGAGCAAAGCAGGAAGAGCCCTCTTAGCATCGGCTACCACGGGAACCGCGGCATCCATCTTCAGGGCCTGGAATTCGGAGACGTTGATATTGACGAATCTGGCATCGGATCTGAAGAGCCATTTGGATGAGGTCGTGAAGTCGGTATATCTGGTACCTACTCCGATGATCACATCTGCTTCCTTTGCAATCTCATTGGCCGCAGAACACCCCGTAACACCGATACCGCCGAGATTCAGCGGGTGGTCGAAAAGAACGGCGCCTTTGCCGGCCTGAGTCTCTCCGAACGGGATTCCCGTCTTCTCTGCAAACTGTCTGAACTCCCTGTGGGCCTCTGAGTAGCGAACTCCTCCTCCGCAGATCAGAAGAGGTTTCTTTGCGCTTCTGATGACCTGTGCAGCCTCGGTGATGACCTCAGGCTCCGCAGCGCGTCTTGCAAGCCTGTGGACCCTCTTTCTGAAGAACGACTGCGGATAGTCGTAGGCCTCGCCCTCGACATCCTGCGGGATTGCAATGCAGACTGCACCGGTATTGGCAGGATCGGTCAGGGTCCTGAATGCGCTGATCATCGCACTCATCAGCTGCTCGGGACGGACAATGCGGTCCCAGTACCTGCATACTGCCTTGAAGGCATCATTGGTGGAGATGGAAAGATCGTGTGTCTGCTCTATCTGCTGGAGAACCGGGTCAGGCTGACGGCAGGCATAGACATCTCCGGGAAGAATCAGAACGGGGATGTTGTTGGCGGTGGCCGTGGCTGCGGCAGTCACCATGTTGGCGGAACCGGGGCCTACGGAAGCCGTGACGGCTATGATCTTCTTTCTTTTCATCTGCTTGGCGAAAGCCACTGCAGTGTGGGCCATGCCCTGCTCGTTCTTTCCCTGCCAGACTTTCAGATTCCTGGCTTCCTGGGCCAGTGCCTGTCCGAGCCCGAGCACGTTGCCGTGTCCGGGAAGCATTATCACGCCCTCTACGAAGGGATGTTCCTTGTCATCGTAAGCGATGTACTGGTTCTCAAGAAAGCGGACCAGAGCCTGTGCCATTGTCAATCTGATAGTCTTCTCCATGATATCACCCCTTGAAGATGTGCTCGTTGGCATCGGCCTTCCAAAGCCATGAGTGTTCTTCGTCATCTATTCTCGTCTTCTTCCACGGATCTCCGTCCAGATGTCTGATACCCCAAGCATAGCACATCGCATATCCGGGGGCAGCGCACTGGGAGTGCATGCCGCTGTTTATGACCGCAAGTCCGTTGTGACCGGTCCGATAGACCTCACCGTTGGCAAAGCCCACCCCGAATCCCTGGGGATAATCGAAGCGGTAGAAGTAGACCTCAGGCTGCGGATGGTGATGCGGCGGATAGGAGGACCATTTTCCGGGGAAATTGAGGACCTCGCCCAGAACCATGTTGGAGAACGGGGCATTGTCGTAATCGAAGAAGGTCTTGATTTCGCGTCTCATGCAGCCCATCAGCTCACCGTTGGCCCCGGCATGCTGCACCTGAACGGTTTCGGGAGTATACATAACGGGTTCGTAGTCCCTTTCGTTGTCGGTCTGCTGGATGTAGATTTCCGCATGGTCCAGAGCCGTGAGCACAATGCGCACCCCTCTGGGGGAAAGCAGGCAGTAGGCCTCATGACGGAAGCAGTCCGGCCTGGCGGCACGGACCTTCCTTCCGGCGTATTCGAACAGGACCTCACCGGAGAAAAGGAGAACTGCACTCTCCTTCTCCTTTTCATCTATAACATATATATCGCCCTTCTCCATTACCAGAAGACCGACATCCATCATCGTACCCATGTCATCCGAGGCCCTGTCTATGTAGCAGTTGTAGCCCCTGTTGATCTGCTTGCTGAAGTACATTCTCCCTCCGAAACCGGAACATCAGAGCCCGGCGTGCTCGCGGATATATTTCCTTCCCTTGATCGCATACTCAAGCGGATTGGCCTTTGCGGGATCCTGCTCTGCCTCCACCAGCAGCCAGCCCTCGTAACGGGCATCGCTGAGTACCTTGAAGACAGGGTCGAAATCCACATCGCCGTCTCCGGGAACCGTAAAGGCTCCGTTTCTCACTGCAGTCAGGAAGCTCCAGTTGTTCTCACGCACCTGTCTGACGACCGAAAGCCTCATGTCCTTGAGATGCACATGACCGACCCTGTCCACATACTTTCTGAGCATCAGAAGCGGGTCTTCACCGGCAAAGGTGAAATGGCCGGTATCGTAGCAGAGGAATACATAACGCGGATCGGTATTGGCCATCATGCGGTCGGTCTCCTCCGAAGTCTGGACCACCGTTCCCATATGATGATGGTAGCAAAGCTTGAATCCACGCTCAAAAGCAATCTTTCCAAGCACATTCAGGCCATCGCAGAAGCGTTTCCATTCGGCATCGTCCATTACATGCTTATGGCCGCCGGTGAGAATCGGGGTATCGGTCTTGCCCTGGATTGAGTAGCTCTGCTCGCTCACGTTGATGCGGTCTGCACCCACGGCAGAGAGGAAATCCAGCTCGGCACAGAAGTCCTTCTTCACGGTCTCGATGTCCTGAGTGAGAATGAAAGACGAGAACCACCTGCTGGCGATCCTCATTCCGCGGAGATCCAGTTCCCATTTGAGTTCCGCCGGGTCCTTGGGGTATTTGTTTCCGATTTCACAACCCGTAAACCCCGCAAGGGCCATCTCGCTGACTGTCTGGCGGAAGGTATTCTCCGCTCCAAGCTCGGGCATATCGTCGTTGCACCAACCGATGGGTGCGATTCCAAGTTTCACTTTATCTTTATCGAACATCATTTTTCTCCTATCGTCGCTCCGTGGCGCAGTGCCTTGACCACCGGCAGTTCCTCTCCGCTGAGGAAGCGGATCAGTGCTCCTCCGCCTGTGCAGATGTAGCCTATCCTGTCCGTCAGGCTGTATTTCTCGGTTGCAGTGATGCTGTCCCCGCCTCCGAGAACCGTGAAGGCCTCGGTATCGGCCAGAGCCTGCCAGATGGTCTTTGTTCCCAGCTCGCTTGCCTCTTGCTCGAACACACCTGCCGGCCCGTTGACGAACACGGTCTTCGCAGCAAGGATTTCCTTTCTGTAAAGCTCTGCCGTGGCACTTCCGATATCCACAGCAGCGATGTCTTCGGGAATCTCTTTGGTTTCGGCCTCACAACGCACGCCGTCGCTGACCCATGCCAGGTCGACAGGAAGCACTATCTTATCCGGATACAGGCCGTAGAGCTCAGCAGCCACATCGATGTACTGCCCGTAATTGGACTTCATGATGAAATCAAGGCTACCCCTGCCTATCTGCACACCCTGCGAAGCAAGGAAGATATTGGCAACAAGGCCACCGGTCAGCACCAGGTCAGCACTGCCCTTGGAAAGGACCGTCTTCATCATCTGGAAGGCATCCGCTATCTTGGATCCACCCAGAACGAACACGCAGGGCCTCGAAGGCTCCTCCATCAGGGACGATACCGTGCAGTACTCCTTCTCGAAGAGTCTTCCCATGGCGCTGGGAAGGATCTGCTCGAATCCGCAGAGCGTGGGCTGATCCCTGTGGGCAGCCGCAAAGGCATCGCAGACGTAGAGGTCTCCCAGCGGGGCAAGCTTGGTTACCACCTGAGTCTTTGCCTGCTCTTCATGGCTCAGGCAGATCTTGGTCTCGAAGAGGGTCTGCTCCTCCGCCATGAATCTTACGTGGTCCAGAAGCAGAACCTCGCCGTTTCGGAGGCT
>JAGCUM010000137.1 GCA_017962865.1 Spirochaetales bacterium | reverse complement strand
TTCCTCCATGTTGACGATGTTTCCTGGACAAAGAAGGTCAAGAACATGTCTTCATTCTGCAAGGAAGGCGATACCATCGACGTCACAGTCACAAAGGTAGAGCCGGAGAACCGCAGAATCAGACTCGGCGTCAAGCAGCTCGAGAGCAACCCCTGGCAGACACTGAGACATCAGTATCCCAAGTATTCCACGATCTCCGGAACAGTTTCCAACGTTACTGACTTCGGCGTATTCGTGAAGGTTCTCGGTGAGATCGAGGGTCTGATTCCCAAGTTCGCACTTGTCGGACCGGATGAGGAGTACACGGATGAGGTTCTCAAGAGATTCAACGTCGGTGATCAGATTACTGCAATGGTCATGGATGTCGATACCCAGAAGCAGAAGCTCGGCCTCTCCATCAAGGAGATGAAGAGACGTGACCAGCAGTCTGAGGTTGCCAAGTACATGGCTAACTCCGATGACGACGACACAGTCACTCTGGCTGATCTCATCTCTTCACGTGAGGAGAAGTAAAGATGGCCAAGAAGAACCTTCAGGAAGAGAAGCAGACCGCTGAGGAAAAACTCATCGGTTCTGTTTCCAACTTCTTCTCGAAAAACAAGATACTTGTAATCATCATCATTGCTGTCCTGGTTGTCGGTATCATTGCAGCTATCGTTGCACTTAACGTCGCAGCCAATGCAAAGGAAAAGGCACAGCTCAAGGTTGCCGAACTCGAGAACAGATATGCCGAGGTCCTCGGACAGGAGACTCCGGACTGGACGGATCTTGTTGCCGACCTTAAGGCAAACATCAAGGGCGGTTCTTATCCGTCAGTGAAGTCTGCATACATTCTCGGCCTTGTTTACTATCAGCAGGATGACTTTGCAAATGCACAGAGCGCATTCGAACAGGTCTACAGCATGAACAAGGACATCTACCTTGCTGCTGAGGCTCTGGCAAATGCTGCTGCCTGCGCAGATGCACAGGGAAACACAAGCAGGGCTCTCGAGCTCTACAACCAGATCTACAGCGATTATCCTGAGAGCGGAACCGCTCCCAAGGCTCTTTTCAACGTTGCCAGAATCTACTATCAGATGGATAACATCCAGCTGGCTCAGGCTACGTTTGCACAGGTTGCAGACTACTATCCCAACTCTGAGTACGGAATGCTTGCACAGAATCTCGCCAGCGTACTCTGATCGGAGCCTTACATGAAAAGCAGGCGTCGTACATCGATTATAATATTGGTGACGGCGTCTGTTTTTTTATGTCTTATCGCTTCCTGCGGAATCCCGACATATCTGGTTCCAACGGTAACATTTACCAAGAATTCCACCGATCCCAGCTCCTTCACGGTGACATACAAGGGAGACGGTGTAGGGGATACCGGTAAAGTCGGTTTGCTTCTGCTTTATTACATCGGTGATGTAACATCATCGGAAGACAGCAAGATAACTTCCAAATTCTCCTCGACCTATAAGGTATCGACCTATGACGGTATAGTCGTGTCTCCTGAGGATGACACGCCGCTTTATACAATTACCACAAGCGGGGGAGAGTCCGGTGACGTCTATGCCTTCGAGCTTGACAATGTGCCTGTAGTTGCGCCGGTATATACGCTTTCAATGAGCACGGCAGGTGATTTCTCTAATGTTATCAGGTTTGAGATCATTGATGAGGACATCAGGATGTTCGTGGATGGAGTGATGCAGGATAAGCCGATTTCAATTGACCACGATATAGTCCTTTCTTCTTCAGACTGCATAAGGGTTTACGCAGCAATCAGCGTTCAGAGCAGCCAGTACAGCAATCTGTTCTGGTCAAGCCTCTCCAACGTCGGCTATATCAGGATAGAGTAGTCAGAATACAATCAACGGAACTTCCATTTCCTCTTTGGTGAGACCTGCATGGATACCCTTCATTTCGGCATCCTCATGAGTCTCTCCGATGCAGTACTCATCTGTTGCCACAGCCACGAAATCGCCCACAAAACCGTCCGTTCTGGGGTGGGGGACTCCTGTTCCGAGAAGACCGCTTTCGAGGAATTCATTATGCTCCATGAGCATGAAATGATCTGAGAAATACTTTGTGAAAAGCTTTCTGAATTCATCTTTCTTTCCGTCCTTTACCATGAAGCTTGCACAACGGCCTTCGATGGAGTGGGGATGCTTGAGAAGGGCCTGCAGATCAGGATAGTCACACAGACAAAACCATTTGGCATTTATCTGGCTGTGATCGGCTATGACGGCAACAAGGGTATCGTCCTTATTGATATTTTCATATAGATACTGCAGGTTCCTGTCTATATCCTGAACGATCAAAGTGATTCTTGGGTCATCTACACCCAGGTCGTGCATGGTATGATCCGGCTCATCCCAATAGCCGTATATCATGTTTCGGCCGGCTTCCTTGGTCAGACTGAGGATATTGTCCATGTTCTCGCGTACGGATTTGGTGATTATGGATGGATCGATGGGGTGAGTCCTGAAAGGGGAGACCGCCATGCATCTGACATCGGGATTGGCCTCACGGATCTGCATGGAAAGCGTCTTGTACGGAACATGGGAGTAGGTCAGGTGGTTGGGAGCAGCCTGCTTGTCACCATCGCTCTGGAGCGTATTGAAGAAAGTTATGATATTGTCATCGATTTCCCTGAAGTAAGTAATCCAGCCGAGCCAGCCGGTCTCAAGCGGTGTAAGTCCTGAATTGACGGCAGTAGTAGCTGCTACGGTTGTCGGAGGGAA
Organism: Spirochaetales bacterium; assembly: GCA_017962865.1. The sequence continues at coordinate 327 of JAGCUM010000137.1, read as the reverse complement.
TGTGGATGACAGAGACCTGATGACATGCTGTCTGGTAAAAGAGTCCTCAGGCAGATGTCTTTCGAGAATCGAGATTCCCATTGCATCAAACAGAAGCAGAACAACATTACGAGGTTTTCGTTCTTCAAGAAGTCTGTCAAACTCAGGCAGAGTATCATGCTTAATGCCGGGAACATCGAAGTATTTCAGAACAGAGCAGGAGAGATTTACAATTGAATTGCTGTAGTCAGGTCTTTGTATTGTCACAAGTTATCTCCTAATATTAGCAGGGTGTCGACATATATCAAAATTGGATATAATGTATGTTCTATTAAATTCTAGAAGTGG
>JAGCUM010000136.1 GCA_017962865.1 Spirochaetales bacterium | reverse complement strand
GAGCTGTGGGAATCGCCCACCGCTACCATATACCGGAGATTCTGATCGGAGCAACCATCGTATCCATCGGAACAACCATCCCGGAGGTCATGGTATCCTCGCTTGCAGCTGCAGTCGGACAGAGCCAGACAGCTTACGGCAATGCCATAGGATCGTGCATATGCAACACTGCCCTGATCGCCGCCATCACGATCGCGGCCAAGAGCAGCCTCGATGTCGATACAAGGACATTCAGAACCCCGATCATTTTCTTCTTCATCGCAGCAATCTTCTATTCGGCAATCGCCTACAGCACCGGTTTCTTCTCAAGGATAGTGGGAATCGTCCTTCTGCTGATCTTCCTCATCTACATGACAATCACAATCAGACAGGCCTTCAGTGGAAAGCTTGTGATGGACCCGGAAGAAGATGAAGACGCAGAAAAAATGGATAAACCCCTGTGGAAGGACATCGTTCTGCTGATCATCGGAGCTGCGGTCATCGCCGTGGGAGCAAAGCTTCTGGTCGATAACGGCAAGATCATCGCCGCCGGCCTGGGTGTTCCCGAGTCGGTCATCGCCCTCACCTTCATTGCCCTCGGAACATCTTTGCCAGAGCTGGTGACGGCAATCACATCCCTCGTCAAGGGTCACTCGTCGCTGTCTCTCGGAAACATAGTCGGTGCAAACCTGTTCAACCTGGTGCTGGTCAGCGGCATGGCTGTCACCATCAATCCGTTCAGCATCCCGGCTGACAAGCTGATTGCCGGACACAATGCATCCCTGGTCGTGGACATCCCGCTGATGTTCTTCGTGATGGCATTCATGACCGTTCCGGCACTGTGCACAAAAAAACTGCGCAGATATCAGGGCATTGTCCTCCTGATCATCTACGCAGCTTATGTAGCTTTCCAGTTCTTCTTCTGATCGATTATCTGATCAGCAACGAAGCGGCATCGTCATCGATGTAGAGATACCACTCGGGGTGGGTCTTAAGCAGTGTTGCCGGAACCATGTTGTTCACGGGCTGTGTGATTGTGTCGTAGATAGCCTTCGCCTTAACTGAATGCGGAACGACCGAGACTATCGCCTTGCAGGCCATGATCTGCTTCGGAAGCATCGAGATGGCCTGTCTGGGAACATCGTCCTCGGTTGCGAACCAGCCCTCACCTACCTGCTGCATGCGACACTTGTGGTCGAGGTTCACGATCCTGTAGGCCTCCGTTGCGTCGAAGTCTGCCGGCGGATCGTTGAAAGCAATGTGCCCGTTCTCTCCTATTCCGATCAGACCTACATCCACGACATCCTTGCGAAGCTCCCGTGTCAGCTCCTCGATGTTCTGCTTCGGATCTCCGTCTCCGACGAAATGCACTGCACCGGGGTGGACGATATTGACGAACCTCTCCTTGAGGTATTTGCGGAATGAGGCGATATGGGTTTCGGGAAGGTCCACATACTCATCCAGATGGAACATCTCCACCTTCGACCACTGAACGGGCTGCTTCACGAGGTTCTCGAACATCTCGAACTGGCTTGCACCGGTGGAGAGGATTATCCTTGCATGTCCCTTCTCTGCAATTGCCTTGTTAATGAGTTCTGCAGCCTTGATTGCAGCCTTTCTGCCGTTCTCCGCAGCAGTCCGTGAAACGCTTATGTTGATGTTCATTCTTGTCCTCCTAAATGATGCACATACGGTATCATATCGGATTTGATTATAGCACTTAAATGCAGATTGAGGGTATTCGGGTTAAATCTGCATATCATTTTTTATTGTTTTATTTAGTTAATATGGTAAAATTGTAAAAGATAACACGCATAGGAGGCTAATATGAAGAAAACATTAGCTATTGTTTTGGTTGTTGCACTCGCCGTTTCGGCAGTGTTCGCACAGGGTGCTCCTGAGGCTTCATCAGCACAGCCCCAGAAGATGGAGCTCGTTCTCCTCAGCGCAGGAAAGGAAGCAGAGAGCCTTGCCATCATCGAGGCATTCAATGCAGAGTATCCCAACATCACAGTGACCCACCTTGAGAAGGACTCCGGTGACGTTCTCACACTGGTCCAGCAGAAGTCTTCGGACTCTGACGTCGTTCTCCTGATTGCTCAGGACAGCCTTGAGCCCATGGCAAAGAACCTCTATCCCTACAAGAACGTCAACGATGCAAAGTTCGAGGATGCATACAAGGATGCCGAGGGCAGATGGTATGCATGTTCAATGCCTCTGCAGACATTCATGTACAACACAGACCTGCTCAAGGGCGACGACATCCCCAAGTCATGGTATGACCTCGCAGATCCCAAGTACAAGGGCAAGATCATCATGACCGACCCGTCATCATCCGGAAGCGCTTATGCACAGCTCTACATGATGTACAAGCTCACCGGCGACCTCAGCCTGGCAAAGGCAATCGCACAGAACGGAACAGTCTATGTCACGGATTCCAAGGCCGGCCCGCAGGCAGTCGCACGCGGAGAGTATGCACTTACCATGACAGGTGAGAGCAACGTCTCCAGCGCAATGGCAAACGGCAGCCCGGTAACCTACCTCTATCCGCAGGAAGGAACAGGAAGAAGAATCGAGGGTGCAGGAATCATCGACGGCTGCAAGAACCTCGAGGCTGCAAAGATCTTCATGGACTGGTTCACAGGCAAGGCAGGTGCTGAAGTCATCAGAAGCGTCGGAAGAAGACCCGTTTCTTCAGAAGTCGGCGGACCTGACTTCCTCCCCGCACTCGATGAGCTTCCGTTCTTCGAGTATGATGCAATCGAGGCCGGCGAGCTCAAGAAGCAGCTCCGTGCCGAGTTCGCAACATTCCTTTGATTCTCAGATTGAATCTGAAATGGGCTGCCTGCCTGGCGGGCGGCCCATACTTTTGTAAGGCACATAACAGGGTAAAGTTTATAGAAAAGGAGACATACATCTCATGAGCAAGAATGTTAGATATGAGAATGTAAACAAGATTTTCGGGCTTGGAACCAAGAATGAGGTACATGCCCTCAAGGACATTTCATTTACAATCAACGAAGGCGAGCTTTTCTGCCTTCTGGGACCTTCAGGTTGCGGAAAGACAACGCTGCTGAGAAATACGGCAGGTCTTGATACCATCACATCCGGAAAGATGTATTACGGCGATGTGGACATCTCGACCATCCCCCCGTACAAGAGGAACATCGGAATGGTTTTCCAGAGCTATGCCCTCTATCCCCACATGTCCATCTTCGAGAATGTTGCTTACGGTCTCAGGGTCAGAAAGGTTCCCAACGACATCGTCACCAAGAAGGTCAACGAAGTCATGGAACTCGTAGGACTTCAGGAAGAGCTCAAGCGAAACCCGAGCCCCACCGCCCTCTCCGGAGGACAGCAGCAGAGAGTCGCAATCGCCCGTGCACTGGTCTACGATCCGGACGTACTGCTTCTGGATGAGCCGCTGGCCAACCTCGATGCGAAACTTCGCCGCTACATGAGAGCAGAAATCCGAAGGATTCAGAAAGCCACTAACATCACGACCATCTTCGTCACGCACGACCAGGAAGAGGCCATGGCGGTCGGTGACAGGCTCGCAGTCCTCAGAAAGGGCATCGTTGAGCAGATCGGAACCTCCGACGAGCTCTACAATCAGCCCAGAAATGCATTCGTTGCGAACTTCATCGGAAAGATGAACTTCTTCAACGCCACGGTAATCTCCACCGATGCCGACGAGACGGTAGCTCAGATCGATACCACTGATATCAGGGTCGCCATCAAGGCAGAGAAGCGTCATGTGGAGCCGCAGGTCGGAGACATGGTCCTCATCGGAGGCAGACCCGAGTATCTGGCAGTATCCACCGAAGCAACCGGCAAGTCGCTTCCCGGAACAGTCAGAATCATCCAGCACCTCGGATCGTTCATCCGCTACGAAGTCGAGATCAGCAGGGAAATCTCCCCCGTAACGCTTGAAATCGACATGGACAGCCTGCAGCCCGGAATCCACGAAGGCGATACCGTCAATGTAACGTTCGACGAAAACAGAATCGCTTTGTTCTCACCGGAGGGAAGAGAAGTATGAGCAGAAAATACTCCATGATTGAAAATGGAGCAGAGACCAGCAAGCTGAAGAAGTTCTTCCAAAAGGATTTTTCGCAATTGATTATCTTTGCGATTCCGATGATCTTCATTGCCATCTTCCTGCTCTACCCGATGGGAATCACACTGGTGAGGGCCTTCTGGGCACCCGCCGAGTATGATTTCGAATTCACAGGATGGTCGCTGGAGAGTTTCAGGACATTCTTCGGAACGAGAATCTACCTGAAGGCACTCCGTAACTCAATAGTTGTCAGCCTTTCCGTCACAGTGCTCTGCGTCCTGATAGGCGTACCGATGGGCTATTGTGTAGCCCGTGTAAAGATTCCGGGAAAGAAACTTCTGGTATCGCTCGGAATCCTGCCAATCATCATGCCGTCCTTCGTAGGAGCCTACACCTGGGTCATATTGCTTGGAAACAAGGGTATAGTGAGGGTAGCGCTCAACTGGCTGCTCAAACCGCTCGGGGTGACCATTCCGAGCATCTACGGCATGTTCGGAATGATCCTCTGTATGACCCTCACCTATTACCCGTTCGTGTTCCAGATGGCTTACGGAGCATTCAGCGGTGCAAATGCACTTCTTGAGGAATCGGCAATGCTCATGGGCGCCGGAAAGGCAAGGATCATGAGGACCATCACCCTTCCATTGATTATTCCGTCGCTCGGTGCCGCGGCCCTTCTGGTCTTCGTCAGGGCAATCGGTAACTACGGAATCCCGGCCGTCATCGGAATCGGAGCCAACAACTACGTGCTTCCCACGTTGATCAAGTTCGCATACGGCGGAGCCGGAGACATCAACCTGGCATCGTCGATTGCTGTCATCAACGTTCTGATCACAGGTCTTGTCCTCTACGTCCAGAAGTATGTCGTCTCAAGACATGAATACGAGACAATCTCCTCCACACATACCGATGCCAAGCTGCATGAGAGCTTCGGAGCCAGGCTTTTCGCCATCATCTTCTGTCTGCTGATACTGATCTTCTCACTGCTGCCGCAGCTGACGATCATCATCATGAGCTTCTTCACCAGATGGGACGGACTGCTTCCCACAGGTTTCACCTGGGCAAACTACGGCGGAATCTGGAAGAACTCCAGACATGAGATGTTCAACTCCTTCTTCCTTTCGATTACGGCGACTCTCATGTGCGCCATCTTCGGATCGGTTCTCGCATACATCACCGAGAGAAAGAAGCCCAAGGGAGCAGCCCTGCTGGACCTGTCCATCATGGCCCCGTTCATCCTGCCCGGTACCGTTGTTTCAATCGCACTGCTTTCTGCATTCGGCGGAAACGGAATCATGAAACTGACCGGAACATACCTCATCCTGATCATTTCCTACATGATCAGAAGAACCCCGTATGTCTACCGCTCGGTCGCTGCCAATCTGACGCAGCTGAACCCGTCTCTCGAGGAGGCAAGCACCATCAGCGGTGCAACCTGGTTCTACACCTTCCGCAGGGTCAGTGTCCCGCTCATCATGCCTGCAATCATTTCAGGTTCGGTCATGACACTGACGACGTTGCTGCAGGAGCTGAGTACCACCATCCTGCTGTGCGGAGTCAAGACAAAGACGGTTCCCATCCAGATCTTCAATGCGGTTAACTCCGGAGAGCTCGGAAAGGCAAGCGCCCTTTCCACAGTTCTGCTGATAGTCGTCTTTGCCATCATCTACACGATGAACACCAGAAAGGGTACGGACCTCTCTTCTTCAATGAAGATGTAATCCGCCGCCTGAAAAACGAAGACCGACATCCAATGGGTGTCGGTCTTTTTTTGCTTGCAGGCAAACTATCCGGACAGCCGCTCGCAGATCAGAAGCAGATTGCGCGTGATGTGGAACGGATCCTTTACAGGAAGGGCAACCACCTTGTCCTGGGGCAGTCCTTCGCGGGTGAGAATCTGGATCCACTCACCTATGCTTGTGTCAGGATTCTTGAAATGGCCGAAGACGTATGAGAAGGTCCTGTCGTGGATTTTCAGGTATTCTTCATCGTTTGTGATTGTATAAAACAGCAATGAGGCATAGAGCGTCTCGGAATGTACCCACCAGAGCTTGTCTCCCCATCCGCCCTTGACCAAGGTGACGGTAGGCTCGGTACTTTCAGAGTTGAATTCCAGTTTT
>JAGCUM010000135.1 GCA_017962865.1 Spirochaetales bacterium | reverse complement strand
TCACAGGTCTGATCCACGATGAGTCCGGTTTCCCGACAAACTCGACCGCCGAGGCAAAGAAGCTGATGGAGCGTCTGATGCACAAGATCTCCGAAAACTACGACTACATCAAGGACACCGTGACGGAGAATCTGGATGATGCCGATATCGCCATCTTCTGCTACGGCGGAACTGCCAGAGCAGCAAAGAGCGCAATGGACGAAGCCCGTGCAAAGGGCCTGAAGGTCGGTATCTTCAGACCTCGCACGATCTGGCCGTTCCCCGAGAACGAACTGGCAGAAGCCTCCAAGAAGCTCAAGAAGATCGTGGTTGCTGAGCACAATTTCGGGCAGATGCTTCTTGAGGTCCAGAGAGTGGTGAAGGACAACTGTGCGATTTCGTTTGTCGGCAAATGGAACGGAAGCGTGATTACTCCTGGAGAAATCCTCGAGAAGATTGAGGAGGCATGAGATGGTAAACAGAGGTGATGTAAAACAGAAAGACAAGCAGATGTCCAATCTGGTCTACAAATACATGAGACCCGAACACCTTCCGCACATCTGGTGCCCGGGCTGCGGCAACGGAATCATAATGCGTGATGTCGCACAGGCCATAGAGAATCTGGGACTGAGCAGAAACAACACGATCATCGTTTCAGGTATCGGATGCTCTTCAAGAGCTGCCGGTTATCTGGATTTCAACACGATCCACACCACACACGGCAGAGCCATAGCCTTCGCCACAGGCATCAAGCTGGCCAATCCCTCGCTGGAAGTCATAGTCATCGCTGGTGACGGAGACATCTCGGCAATCGGAGGAAACCATCTGATCCATGCCGCCAGAAGGAACATCGGAATCACGGTCGTTGTCATGAACAACAATATCTACGGAATGACCGGCGGACAGTATTCGCCCACAACCCCGAAGGGAGCCTTCGGAACAACCGCTCCTTACGGAAACCTCGACAGACCGTTCGATATCGCAGGTCTTGCCTACGGAGCAGGTGCATCGTTTGCAGCCCGCGGCAGTGCATTCCATGTGCAGCAGACCATCACGATGATTCAGGAAGGCATTCGCCACAGCGGATTCTCCCTCATCGATGTTGCCAGTGTCTGCCCCACATACTACGGACGCAAGAACAAGAGCGGAAGTGCAGTGGATATGCTCAAGTGGCAGAGAGACAACATGATTCCGGCCGAGAAGGCCAAGACCATGGAGCCTCAGGAACTGAAGGGGAAACTCGTTCTGGGTATCCTGCATCAGGTTCAGTACAAGGAATTCACATATGCCTATGACCAGCTGATCAAGAAGCTGTACCAGGAGAGGGAAGAGAATGAGTAAACAGGAACTTAGACTTGCCGGAAGCGGCGGACAGGGTGTAATCCTTGCCACAGTCGTATTGGCAGAAGCGGCACTTCTTTCCGGAAAATACACTGCTCAGAGCCAGGCCTACGGACCTGAAGCCAGAGGCGGTTCATGTAAGGCGGAGACACTGATCTCCGATTCTCCCATCGGGTTCACCAAGGTGCAGAACCCCACTTTCCTGATGGTCCTGACTCAGAGATCATTCGATCACTACGGACCCGAGACGGATGAGAACTGCCTGATTCTGATGGACAGCGCTCTTTCAGTCCCCGAAGGGACCAAGGCCAAAAACATCGTCAGCCTTCCGATTCTCGATACAGCCAAGAATGTCGTAGGACGAATCCAGACTGCAAACATCGTGGCTGTCGGATGCATCAACGAACTTCTTCACATCACGGATGACAAGACGATGGAGAGGGCCGTCATGATGCACATCCCCAAGGGCACGGAGAAACTCAATGTCAAGGCTCTGGAAGAAGGCCATAAGCTTGTAAGGGAGAACCTCAAGGAGAAGAAGAAATGAAGATCCATGAATATCAGGCCAAGGAATTGCTGGCCTCCTATGGAGTGGCGGTTCCCAAGGGGGCCGTTGCCAAGACTCCTGAACAGGCCTATGAGATAGCCAAAGAATTCGGTTCCTGCGTGGTCAAGGCCCAGGTTCACAGCGGAGGCAGAGGCAAAGCAGGCGGAGTCAAGTTCGCCAAGACCCCTGAAGATGCAAAGAGCATTGCAACGCAGATGCTCGGAATGAAACTGGTGACAAAGCAGACCGGTCCTGAAGGAAAGATCGTCAGGCAGGTTCTGATAGCCCAGCCCGTCGATGTAAAACGGGAGTTCTATCTGAGCATTACCGGAGACAGCGAAAGGGCTGGTCTGGTAATCGTTGCATCGGCTGCCGGAGGAACGGAAATCGAGGAGACAGCAAAAGAGCACCCCGAGGCAATCGTCCAGATTCCTGTTTCCGCAATCGAAGGTTTCAAGGGCTACGAGGGCATAAGGGCCGCTGAGGTTCTTGGTCTGGAAGGAGATCTTCAGAAACAGCTTATTTCCCTTCTTTCGAAGCTTACCGAGGCCTATCTGGAGAAGGATTGCTCGCTTATCGAGATCAATCCGCTCGTCGAGACAGAAGAAGCTCAGCTTTTGTGTCTGGATGCCAAGGTCAACTTCGATGACAACGCTCTATTCAGACACCCCGATATCCTTACCCTGAGGGACATCACCGAAGAGGATGAGAAGGAATATAAGGCAAGCCTTTCCGATTTGAACTATGTGTCACTGGATGGAGACATCGGCTGTCTGGTCAACGGCGCCGGACTTGCAATGGCCACCATGGACATCATCAAGAACTTCGGAGGCAGCCCTGCAAACTTCCTGGATGTTGGCGGAAGCGCCACCACTGAAAGGGTCAAGGCCGCATTCGAGATCCTGCTGTCGGACGGAAACGTCAAAGCCATCTTCGTGAACATATTCGGCGGAATAATGAAGTGCGACATCATTGCCGACGGTCTTGTTCAGGCTACCCGCGAATTGGGAGTCTCGATTCCGATCGTAGTCAGGCTCGAAGGCACCAATGTGGAGCTCGGAAAGCAGATAATCGAGAAGTCCGGCCTTTCGATCATTTCAGCCTCAGACATGGCTGACGGTGCCCGCAAGGCCATCGCAGCAGCAAAGGGGGAGAAAGTATGAGCATCTTCGTAAACAAAGATACACGTGTTCTGGTCCAGGGCATTACCGGCAAGCAGGGAGCCTTCCATACAGAG
>JAGCUM010000134.1 GCA_017962865.1 Spirochaetales bacterium | reverse complement strand
GTGATACGAAAAAAGGCGTCCCCGGGTATGAAACCCGAAGACGCCTTTGCCTTCATTTGCGATGACTATAGACCAACAAAGCCGATGATGTCAACTGCCATCCTACTTCCTTGACATTTCGCAAAGCCTTGGGGTATAACAGCAAAAAAGTGAGCAAAGGCGTTCATTTACATATGGAGAGATTCCGTATGCCGATGAGCGCCTTTGCTTTTTTTTATTCCTCCGAAGGAGAAGAAGCGAATGGAAAAGGAAGGACAGATACGAATACCTTCAGGCTGCGCCATTTCTGCAGTCATATCAAGGAAGGGCAGGACTATGTCGGGCGAGATGATAGTCAATTCCATGAAGCCGATGCACGACAGGAGCAACGGACTCGGCGGCGGTTTCTCCGGATACGGAATCTATCCGGATATGAAGGACTACTATGCTCTGCATGTCTTCTTCGATGACAGATCCACACAGAAGGAATGCGAGGTATTCCTGAAGGAGTATTTCGAGATAGTCAAATCCGAAATCATTCCCACACGCAAGATTCCGGAGATTACGGACGAACCGATAATCTGGCGCTATTTCCTGGATCCGCTCAAATCAATGCTGGCAAATCTGCAGCTGGACGAGAAGGAGTTCGTGGCCCGCGCTGTGATGAAGATCAATTCCAGCATCAACGGAGCTTATGTTTTTTCCAGCGGCAAGAACATGGGGACCTTCAAAGCCGTCGGTTTTCCGGAAGATGTAGGCGTATTCTACAGACTTGAGGAATATGAAGGCTACAGCTGGACTGCCCATGGCAGATATCCGACAAATACGCCGGGCTGGTGGGGCGGGGCCCATCCGTTTACACTCTTGGATTATTCGGTTGTCCATAACGGCGAAATCTCCTCCTATGATGCCAACCGACGTTTCATTGAGATGTTCGGTTACAAATGCACGCTCCAGACCGATACCGAGGTCATTACCTATATCCTGGACTATCTGGTCCGCAGGCAGGGCCTGACTCTGGAAGAGGCAGCAAACGTCATTGCCGCCCCCTTCTGGAGCACCATTGCAGATGAAAAGGATCGGGAGCTCAGCAAGAGGCATGCATTTCTCAGGACGGTATTCCCAAGTCTTCTGATAACCGGCCCTTTCTCCATAATTCTCGGTTTCAACGGTGGACTTATGGCCCTGAACGATCGTCTGAAACTCAGGTCCATGGTGGTCGGGGAAAAGGATGACAGGGTATTCATCGCCAGCGAGGAAGCTGCCATACGCACGATGGAACCTGATGCAGTGAACATCTGGGCACCCAGAGGCGGAGAGCCTGTGATTGTCAGAATAAACGAGGGGGTAGAGCAATGACAGTTGATTTCATCTATCCGGAATTCGAAGTCATCCGTAACGAGGCAAGATGCATCACATGTCGTGTGTGTGAGCGCCAATGCGCAAACGAGGTCCACCACTTCAGCCCCGAACGCGGGATCATGATGAGCGACGAGAGAAAGTGCGTGGACTGTCAGCGTTGCGTATCGCTGTGTCCCACCAGAGCCCTGAAGATAGTCAAGAGCGACTGTGTACTCAGGGAAAATGCAAACTGGCAAAATGACACAATCAAGGAAATATACAAGCAGGCATCGAGTGGCGGAGTTCTGCTCTCGTCCATGGGAAATCCGAAACCTCTTCCGGTTTACTGGGACAGAATCCTCATCAATGCCTCCCAGGTTACTAATCCGCCGATAGATCCCCTGCGCGAACCGATGGAGACCAGGGTGACGTTGGGAAAGAAACCCGAAAAGATCCGAAGGGATGATGAAGGGAGGATCATCTGCGATATTCCGCCACAGATTGAGCTTGCCATGCCGGTGATGTTTTCTGCCATGAGTTACGGTTCCATAAGCTACAACGCGCATGCTTCGCTAGCCAGAGCCGCAACCAGACTGGGAATCCTGTATAACACCGGAGAGGGCGGTCTTCATGAGGATTTCTATCAGTACGGTGCCAACACGATAGTACAGGTCGCCAGCGGTCGTTTCGGGGTGCATGAGGACTATCTGGAGGCCGGTGCAGCCATAGAAATCAAGATGGGACAGGGTGCCAAACCCGGTATCGGCGGGCACTTGCCCGGAATGAAGATAGTCGGAGATATATCCCGGACAAGGATGATTCCGGAAGGCTCCGATGCAATTTCACCTGCCCCTCATCACGACATTTATTCCATCGAGGACCTGAGGCAGCTGGTCTTTTCTCTGAAGGAAGCCACGAAGTACGAAAAGCCCGTGATAGTAAAGGTTGCTGCAGTTCATAACATTGCCGCTATTGCCAGCGGCATTGCAAGAAGCGGTGCCGACATCATCGCCATCGACGGATTCAGGGGAGGTACAGGTGCGGCTCCGACAAGAATCCGAGACCATGTCGGTATCCCCATAGAGCTTGCCCTGGCGGCCGTGGACCAGAGGCTGCGTGATGAAGGAATACGAAACAATGTTTCCCTCGTTGCAGGCGGGTCCATACGAAGTGCAGCAGATGTGGTGAAGGCCGTGGCTCTCGGTGCAGATGCATGTTATATAGCCACAGCAGCGCTTCTTGCCTTGGGTTGTCATCTGTGCAGGACATGCCAGACGGGAAAGTGCAACTGGGGAATCGCTACGCAGAATCCGGAGTTGGTCAAGCGTCTGAATCCGGATATCGGAAGCGATCGCCTGGTGAATCTGATGACCGCATGGAGGCATGAAATCAAGGAGCTTATGGGTGGAATGGGAATCAACTCCATAGAAGCCTTAAGGGGCAACCGTCTGATGCTCAGGGGGATAGGAATGACCGATAAGGAACTGCAGATCCTGGGCATCTCACACGCAGGAGCATGAGTATATGAAAAGAATATTTGTGGATGAACAATGGTGTCTGGGCTGTCATCTGTGTGAATATAACTGCGCATTTGCCAATTCCGGGCTATCGGATATGGCTTATGCCCTGAAGGGGAAGCCCATCTATCCGCGCATACATATCGAAGGGACTGACAGGATTTCCTATGCAGTTTCCTGTCGTCACTGCGAGGATCCGATTTGCGTCAAGAGTTGTATAGCAGGAGCTCTGTCCCGGCAGGACGGTGTAATCAGGATTGACAGGGACAGGTGTGTGGGATGCTATACCTGCGTACTCGTCTGTCCCTTCGGGGCACTGGCCCCGGACAAGGACGGGGTGATGCAGAAATGTGAGCTCTGCCTTCAGAATTCATGCGGTGAGCCTGCATGTGTGAAAGGATGCCCCAACAAGGCAATCGTCTATGAGGAGAGGTGACGCATGGCAGAATATGT
>JAGCUM010000133.1 GCA_017962865.1 Spirochaetales bacterium | reverse complement strand
GCTGATGCCGTACATCACGTTGTCTAACTTTTTCTGGTCAAGGGCAAACAGAAGAACGGAGGCGAACAGCTGCGCATTGTATGGCAGTCCTTCCACGATGCTGCAGGCATTCTTCAGTTTTGCATCATCATAGGAAATGCCGCTCTCATCCAGAATCTGCTTCAGACCCTTCGTTTCCTCATCGCCGCCATAGAAGCCGTCCGTAGTTGTCCAGGTGCTGAGAAGGGAAACTGCAGCCATCGGATCCATCTCACCGGTCTCCGGATCCGTTATCTTTTCCTGAGCATAGGCAGTCAGGGCACCGAGTCCGGTTCACCTGTTCTTCATCAGGACTTCTGCAATGTAGGACAGTCTTTCCTGGACGCTGGAGCAGAACCTTGCTCTGCTCTCAAGGCCGGGGACGTTTCCCTCATATCCTTCCTGATGCTCATCGCTTTCGGCCTGAAGTATCGTCAAAAAGTACTGCATGAACTCGGTCGGGTTCGAATAGTCTTCACTTGCGGTGAAGGTCGGCATGGATACTTCTTCTCCGATAACCTGATGCAGGCAGCTGTCGGTATTCTCCGGGCTAGAATCCAGGATCACATCGACACCGGGGCGGGACAGGGCGTAGTTGGTCGGGATGATGCCTGCAACCAGGTCTGCCTCGGCTACGATGTTGTGGATGCACTGATACTGACGGGCATTCTCTGCGAGAATCGAAGCGGGAGCCTCGAAGGCATAGGCGAACAGATCGCTCTGCTTCACACTCAGTTCCTTCCTCTCGATGATGTTGCTTGCAACGACATCGGTCAGGGCGGCACCTCTTGAGTAGCCGGTGATCCAGATCTTGAGATTCCTGTCCTTGTAATTGCTTTCTACATATTTCCTGAGGGCTGCATAGGCCTTTTCCGCTGCAAGTGAAAAGCCCTTGTGGTTTCCGTTGCATTCCGAAGCTTCGCCGATGGTCACGTTACCCGCCCATTCGACATCGTAGTCGATCCAGTTGAGATAGACGGCAACAAGCTCATAGTCATCGACCTTCCTGTGTCCGAAGACATAGGAGCATCCGAAGATATCGGTATCGTCGTTCCAGTACTGGAAGATGTTGTCGAAACGCATTGCGTTGAGCGATTCGATTACATTGCTCCGCTTGGAAGATGCGGCCAACGTGCATGAGAGAAGGGCAAGATCCTTATCGAAAACGCTTGCATCCCTGCGGAAATAATCCGTCTTGTACGAATTCTGGACTATGGCTTTCTGGCCTGTCAGCATGACATTGATTTCACTGGAGAATGAAATCTCGTCCGGTACCGGTTCCACGGGTGCAGGTTCCTGCTTACAGGCAATGGCGGAAAATGCGATGAATACCGCAAGAATTGATGCAACGATTCTGATGGTAAGGTTTCTGCTCTTCATGGGTTTCATGATACATCAACATAGGGCGATTAATAAATTCAATCGATGAAAAAAGTGTTATAGTAAGCATACACGCAAGTATCAGGAGCAGAAAATGAAAGTAACGGACGATATCATCTATGTCGGTGTCAACGATCACGAGATCGATCTTTTCGAGGGCCAGTATGAGGTTCCGAACGGAATGGCATACAATTCCTACATCATCATGGATGAGAAGATTGCCGTGATGGACTCGGTCGACAGACGGTTCACACAGCAGTGGCTGGACAATATCCGCAAGGATCTCGGAGACCGCAGGCCCGACTACCTTGTGGTCCAGCACATGGAGCCCGATCATTCTGCCAACATAGCCAACTTCATGAAGGCCTATCCTGGCACCGTGGTCGTGGCATCTGCAAGGGCCTTTCCGATGATGAAGAACTTCCTCGGAGATGATTATGCCTCCTGCCGCATCGAGGTGGGCGAGGGCAGTACGCTTGAACTCGGAAAACACACTCTCAGATTCTTCGTTGCCCCGATGGTTCACTGGCCCGAGGTCATCATGACCTACGACTGTACGGACAAGGTCCTGTTCTCCGCCGATGCTTTCGGAAAGTTCGGCGCACTCGATGCCGATGAAGACTGGGCATGCGAGGCACGCAGGTACTATTTCGGCATAGTCGGAAAATACGGAGTGCAGGTGCAGAATGTCCTGAAAAAGGTTTCCGGTCTTGAAATCTCCGCAATCTGTCCGCTTCACGGCCCCATCCTTTCGGATAACCTCGGTTATTACCTGAACCTCTACAACATCTGGTCCTCCTACGCCGTGGAGAGCGAGGGCGTGCTGATTGCCTATACATCGGTCTACGGCAACACGAAGAAAGCCGTGGAGCTCCTGGAGCAGAAACTGAAGGAAAAAGGATGCCCGAAGGTCGCCGTGACGGACCTCGCACGCGATGATATGGCCGAGGCGGTCGAGGATGCCTTCCGCTATGGCAAGATTGTTCTGGCCTCTACGACATACAACGGCGATGTCTTCCCGTTCATGCGCACTTTCATCGAGCATCTGACCGAGCGCAACTATCAGAACAGGACGGTTGCAATCATCGAGAACGGTTCATGGGCGCTTCAGGCCGCAAAGGTCATGACAGGTCTTCTTGCAAGCTCCAAGAACATCACGTTTGCCCAAAACACAGTCAGCATCAAGAGCGCACTCAATGATGAGGGCAGGGCACAGATAGATGCCCTTGCCTCCGAACTCTGCGCACTTTGATCATAGGGTTAATATGGAAGTAATCAAAACCACCGATCTGACCAAATACTACGGCAAGGCCCGAGGGATAATCGGGCTGAACCTGTCCGTTGAGAGAGGCGAATGCTTCGGTTTCATCGGACCGAACGGAGCAGGAAAGTCCACCACGATCAGGACTCTGCTGGGTCTGATTTCCCCGACATCCGGCTCTGCCAGTGTCCTGGGAAAGGATATCATCACTGAAAAACAAGCTATTCTCAAAGAAACAGGCTATCTTCCTTCCGAAGCTGTGTTTTATGCCGGCATGAAGGTCAGAGACGTCCTGAAGCTCTCAGCTGACCTTCGGGGCACGGACTGCAGCAGGGAAGCTGCCGTTCTATGCGAGCGGCTTCAGCTGGACACCTCCAGGAAGGTCGATGAGCTTTCTTTCGGCAACCGCAAGAAGGTGGCCATTGTCTGCGCACTTCAGAGCAAGCCTTCGCTTCTGATTCTGGACGAGCCTACCGGCGGTCTGGATCCGCTGATGCAGAGGGAGTTCTTCGACATCATCCGCGAGCGCAACGAGCAGGGTGCGACGGTCT
>JAGCUM010000014.1 GCA_017962865.1 Spirochaetales bacterium | reverse complement strand
CTGCAACGGGGACATCAAAAACGGAATCGACTACGGCGAGCACATCGTTCTGGGCTATGACGGATTCGATGTGAATATGGATGTTTCCATATTCGATACCAAGGGCGAGGCAAATATAATCGAATGCGAGGACGGCTTTCTTGCAAACCCGGGTTATCACTACGGAGAGAGCGCCGTGGCCAAGACCAAGAGCGGGGTTGATATCTTCAAGGGGCAGAGAAGCTATCTCAAGGAATTCGACAGCGTCGCATCGGAAATCCGGGAAGGGAAGACCGAGAGTTCCTTCATTCCGCCTCAGGCAACGCTGGACTGCATGCGCATTCTGGATGAGTGCAGACGCCAGATGAACCTGGTCTATCCGTTCGAATAAAGAAAAACTTTTTGAATAAAAATTGACAAACTGAGCATAACTCTGCATAAGTGAAGCATGATAAATATCAATGAAGTCATAGAAACCAACCAGATGATAGAGAAGGAGAATCTGGACGTGAGGACAATCACGTTGGGAATCTCCCTTCTGGATTGCATCAGCGATGATGTGAACTCGCTCTGCAGAAATATCCACAGACGCATCACCTCTACGGCCAAGAACCTCGTCGCCATCGGTCATGAGATCGAGCGTGAGTATGCCATCCCCATCGTCAACAAGCGCATCTCCGTCACGCCGATTGCGCTGATAGGGGCATCAGCCTGCAAGAGCACGGATGACTTCGTGCAGATTGCAAAGACCCTGGACAAGGCTGCCAAGGAAGTGGGGGTCAATTTCATAGGCGGTTTCTCTGCTCTTCCTGCCAAGGGCATGACAGCCTCCGAGGAACTTCTGATAAAGTCAATCCCCGAAGCTCTTGCCTGTACCGACTGTGTCTGTTCTTCCGTAAACCTCGGGTCTACCAAGACAGGCATCAACATGGATGCGGTCAAACTCATGGGACAGATCATCAAGGAGACGGCAAAGAGAACTGCAGACAAGGATTCCCTCGGCTGTGCAAAGCTGGTCGTGTTCTGCAATGCCCCGGACGATAACCCGTTCATGGCAGGTGCCTTCCACGGTGTTACCGAGACGGACAACGTGATCAACGTCGGTGTTTCCGGACCCGGAGTCATAAACCATGCAATCCAGAGTGTGAAGGGCAAGCCTTTCGGCGAGCTCTGCGATACCATCAAGAAAACTGCCTTCAAGGTAACAAGGCTCGGTCAACTGGTTGCCCAGGAAGCTTCAAGAAGACTGGGAGTTCCCTACGGCATCGTCGATCTTTCGCTTGCCCCGACACCGGCGGTAGGAGATTCTATTGCCGAGATCCTGGAGTCCATGGGACTGGATAAGGTCGGAGCTCCGGGCACGACTGCTGCCCTTGCTCTTCTGAACGATGCGGTCAAGAAGGGCGGCATCATGGCTTCCAGCTATGTCGGAGGCCTCTCGGGAGCATTCATCCCTGTCTCCGAGGATCATGGAATGATCAGCTCGGCAGCATGCGGATGCCTTACCATCGAGAAGCTCGAGGCAATGACCTGCGTGTGTTCGGTCGGACTGGATATGATTGCAATTCCTGGCAAAACCCCGGCCTCGACCATCTCCGGAATCATTGCAGATGAGATGGCAATCGGAATGATCAACCAGAAGACGACAGCAGTCAGAATCATTCCGGTCGAAGGCAAGGATGTAGGTGATATGGCAGAGTTCGGAGGCCTTCTGGGAAGTGCTCCGATCATGAAGGTCAACGAGTATTCCTGCGAAGCTTTCATAGCTCGCGGCGGTCGTATTCCCGCACCCGTTCATAGCTTCAAGAACTGAGATTTACCCGAAAAACTCAAAACAAATTACCCGAAAAATTCAAAACAAATTGCCCGAATTTCTCAAGTTGCAGCTTGCAAATAGTGTATCTGACGCGTTTTAAAAGTCAGTTATTCATTGAAGACGAGCTTCTTGATGATCTTTGCAACACCGTCGTTGTTGTTGGTGTCTGTAATGTATCTTGCAACTGCCTTGGCCTCGGGAACTGCATTCTCGACTGCTACGGAGAAGCCTGCCTCCTTCAGCATCGGAATATCATTATAATCGTCTCCGATTGCCATAATGTTGGACTTTTCGATGGTATAGTAGGACGATAGGGCATCGATTGCACTTCCCTTGTCATAGCCACCGGCCATGATTTCCAGGAAATCTGCGTTCCGGTAGAAGTTCACCCTGCTTGTGTCGATTGTCTTTTCAATGGCGCTTCTCACTTCTTCCAAGCGACCCTTTTCGGGGGACATGAAGATGATCTTGTTGGTATCGAAATTACCAAGCAGTGTTCTGAAATCTCCGACGATGCAGTCCGATTCATAGACCTTCACCTTGGGTTTGTAGGCATAGCAGTCCTTTGTCTCCAAAAACCATTTCATGCCGTCGAAGATGATGGCACTGACATCGGGGAACTTGTCCTTCACATTGCAGAGCGAGAGGGCAAGGTCGTGGGGCATGCGGTGATTGTCGTCGACGATGTTGCCCTGTTCATCGACCAGCATTCCTCCGTTGTAACAGGACACGGGGCCGGTGATTCCCATCCTCTCGTAGAACGGACGTACTCCGTTGACCATGCGGCCGGAAACCAGTACGAAATGGACTCCGGCTTCATGGAAAGCCCTGTGTATCCATCTGATGTTTTCATCGCTCAGGGACTTGTCGTCCCTTACAAGGGTTCCGTCTATATCGCAGCAGATGACTTTTACCTTATCCATTGTGTCCTCACTTGGTGTGGAAACGCTTTCTGAGTTCGCGCCAGATTTCCCTGTGGAAAGCTATCAGTCCGGTGATTGCCATGATGGCAGCCAGACTTCCCATAGTTATCGTAGGCCAGTTGAGCTTGTCCGATCTGAAGAACAGGACAAGGAATGCCACGAGGGCAATCAGTATCTCCCAGATCAGGGGCATGATGTTGTTCCTGTGCTTGTAGAGGTTGCTGAAGAACAGTATTCCGGAAAGGGCGAGGGTCCCGAAGCCGATTATCGGCAAAACAAAGCCCAGCCAGCCCGGTGAAATCAGCAGCCCTATCAGAGTCGTGAGGATTATGGCAAAGGATCCGGTTCTGAATACCATGCCTATCGAGGTTATCTCCAGGACGCTGGGTGTAAGTAGGGTAGTCCACGCGAAGATTATGGAGACTACGGCTATCACGCTCCAGGCAGGTCCTCCCACGAAGTAGTTGACGATCGGACAGACAATCAGACCCAGAATGAATATCCATTTGAGGATCCGCCTCAGATGGTACATGAAGAGGTTGCTTTTTCTGAATTTTGAATAAGAAATGTTCATGTCATCCATAAAGCGGTGTCTCCGTTACTGACGGGCGAAGCCCGAGTTGCTCCGAGAGGGCCCTGAGGCTCTCCTCGAAGGAGGGGTCTCTGGTGTTCTTCGAGACAGAAATAACCGTCTTGTCTCCGAAGGAGCACATGGAACAGGATGCACGGCTTACGACGCAGGTTCCGAGAACGAAGTCGAAACCTCTGATGTAGGGTGCAATCTCATCCGGAACCTCGATGCGCCCGAGATTCGACAGCGTATTGGAAAAACGGCTGTCTCCCAGAAAACCGTACACTATCTTCGCAACAGGCGATTTGATTGCAAGGGGGATGAACCTCAGCGACCTGACGAGCCTTCTGGCGGTGGTCATCATCACCGACATCTCCTCGAAGGTAGCTTTCTTGGAAAGCTGCTGCGATACCAGTTCAGCGGTAGTTCCTATGTCCGTAATCTCCTCGGGGGAGAGGTCGATGCTGCAGTACATGGAGAAGTTACGCAGTGTAGTGGACTGTGGGAAGAACTTTCGCATGTTGACCGGAACCTGAATCTGGATTTTCCCGTTGAAGAGCTCGGTCGCATTCATCTGGGCATGGAACATCAGTGCCAGAACCAGCGAAGTGACCGATACTCCCAGGCTATGCGCACATGCAAGGACATCCTGGGTGTCGTAGACGAGCTGGACCACCTTGCACGGGGATTTGCGGGCAATCCTGCCGCTCATCTGTGCTGCTGCAGGTCCGGAAAAGCCCCCGCTTTTTTTCGTGTTGGGGCAGAGGCGCTGAAAGTCATTGGTGGTTTCGAAGTGCTGGACGGCCGAATTCGTATCCAGAACTCCGCGTCCGACGGCCTTCGGAGCACCGATTATCCTCAGATATTCTGCGACCAGACTCTTGAGGAACACCATGCCTCCGCTTCCGTCGGTAAGGACATGGAAGAACTCCACGCTGATGCGGTTTGCATGGTGCAGTACCTTGAAGGACTGCGATCCTACGGAGGTTATCTTGATAGGCTGGCAGGGGACTCCGATATCTTCGGAGATATGGAACCTGCGCTTAATGGAATCGAGATAGTGCCAGAAGAAACCGCGGCGCACTATCGTTGCGAAGCTGGGGAACCTCTTGATAGTGAAATCCAGCGCAATCTGAAGGATTTCCGGAACGACATCCTCGCTGAGGTAGCAGCTGAGCCTGAACATCGGCATCTTGCCGAACTTCATGGAAATCGGATAGATTTTCGCAGCATCGTCCAGGGGGTACCAGGACAGGGCTTCATGGGCATAGAAACCTCCGAGGTTGCGGCTGGACAGCCTCTCTGCAGCTTCGGAAACCGAAAGCCCGCTTCTGACAAGATACATGAGGGCAAGCTCTGCGTCCCTGATGATCAGTTTCTCTTCCCCGGACGGCATCTCAAGATGCTCCCTGTAGCTATTCAGATAGTCCTGAAAAAGCCTGTTGTCATCTTCCGACAGAGTCTTTCTGAAGCTTGCAAGTTCCTTACGTATCTTCTTCATGCGCACCACTGAATATATTAACTTCTGTTGAGTAAGGCAAGGAAAGTCGTATCGGCTTTCTTTATGCTCGAGGAAATCAGCTTGGGCATCAGTATGAACACCTTTGCTATTCCTTTGCGTCCTCCGCGGGCAGCGTAAGCCAGTTCAAGATCCTTCCACGTTGCAAAGATCTGGGGAAGGAAACTGAGAAAGAGCGACAGCATTCCGGACACCACCAGCTTCGATCTGCCGAAGGTCAGCGCAGACTCTATTCTCTGAAGGCAGTCGGTTATATCATAGATGCCGGTGGTCCTGAAGAATATGGAGACAGCTTCGATTGCGCATAGGAGCCTCAGAATCATATAGAGGCTTGTTTTTGTGATAATGCTGCCGTTTTTTGAAGATATAAAGTAAGACAGGACATCAATAGCCAGAATCATCAGGCTGTAGATTATTATTGGCCTGAGGTCTTTCAGAAACGATCCGAGCCCGATTTTCGCTATTAAGGCAACGATGAAAAGCAAAGGAATGAAGACTAGGCAGACCTGAATCGGAGTCAGGTACAGGGTAATCGGAATGGCCAGAAGCAGAAGGATCTTGAGCCATGCAGGCGTCCTATGGATTATCGAGTTTCCTTTTGTGTAGGAAAAGAGACTCTGCATCCTACCTCCAGACCAGGGATCCTACATCCCCGTCACATTTGGGGTTTCTGATGCCCCATTTCTCCAGGTCGGTCTCAACTGCCTGCAATGGAGTTCCGTCAAAGACCAGCTTGCCTTTGCTCAGGACCAGGAACCTGTCTGCAAGGCCCAGGCATTTCTCCAGCTCATGGGTAAGAATCAGGATTGTGAACCCTTCATCTTTGAGCTTCTCTATCAGGGCGTTGACCGATCTGACACCGGGATAATCCAGGTTGCTGTACGGTTCATCCAGAATCAGGGTCCGCCTGTCGAGGGCCATCACCGAGGCAATGGCCAAGCGTCTTTTCTCTCCGCCTGAGAGCATATGGGAAGGGTTGTTCTCCTTGTCCTGAAGACCGACATCCGAAAGAGACTGTCTTGCCTTTACAAGAATCTCTTCCTTCTTCATTTTGCGGCTTCTGAGGCTGAACTTAACATCCTCGATCACGGTGTCTGCCAGAATCTGGGCATCTGCATCCTGGAACACCAGCCCGATCGGCTCTGTGCAGGTCACGGTTCCCGCTGTAGGCTTCTCGAGTCCTGCCAGGATCTTCATAAGCAGACTTTTTCCCGAGCCGTTCTCGCCTGCGATGACTGCAAGCTGTCCGTCCCCGATTGTCAGAGAGACATCGGAGAGGGCAGTGAACACGCTTCCGTCCCACTGTCTGAAGATTTTGGTAATTCCCTTTGCCTCTATCATGTTTCGTCCTCGAAGATGAAGGTTGCGGCCGTGCGCCTCAGGGGCAGGCAGATGAGTATGCAGAGAACCATCTTGATCAGGTCTCCGGGAAGGTACGGGATGACACAGAGTGCCATGGTCTCCGAAAAGGTCTTGTCAAGGCTGTGCATGAAATGCAGTACCCCCGGAATATACATGACAAGGAAGCCGAAGAATGCTGCGATGATGATTCGGGCAATATGCTTTTTGCCGTCGAGTTTCGGGCGTCCGAGAATCAGGCCTGCAACAAGCGATGCAATTGCATAGCCGATGATGAACCCGCCTGTCGGACCCATAAGCTTCGCAAAGCCGCCCGTACCTCCGCTGAAAACGGGGAGCCCGAGTATGCCGGCGATGATGAACAGCAAAGTGGATGCGGTTCCGAGGAAGGGGCCCAGGAGCATGCCGCTGAGGACAACCATCATGTTCTGGAGCACGATGGGAATGGGGGTTCCCGGGACGGGAATTGAAATGAACGCACAAGCGGCGCTGAGTGCGGCAAAGAGTGCAGTAAAGACGATGGCTTTGGTTGCTTTCCTGGTCATTTCGGACTCGATTATAAGATTAAAGGGAAAGCTTGACAACTTTTTACATATATCATTTAGTTACAAACATGGCTCGGATGAACGGAAAAAGGGAACTGACACGCAGACAGCAGAAGACGATAGGAATCACTGCTATATCGGTCGCACTTGTGCTTCTTGCAGTCATAGTCATCTTTGTCGGAATTCCTTTGGTCCGGTTCCTCAGGGAGCCCGAGCGCTTCAGGGCCTGGGTGGATGAAAGAGGTTTCTGGGGCAAGCTTGCCTTCATAGGAATGGTCGTCATGAAGGTAGTGGTAGCCGTCATTCCGGGCGAACCCTTCGAGCTTGCTGCAGGCTATGCATTCGGTGTCTGGGAAGGACTTCTCTTGTGCATGATCGGCATCACGATCGGCAGCATGATAGTCTTCAGTCTGGTCAAGAAATTCGGTGTTTCCATAATCCGTGTATTCTTCTCTCAGGAACGAATTGATGGCATGAAATTGCTTCATATCTCTAAAAAAGGCAACATTATTCTTTCAATAGTCTACATTGTGCCCGGAACGCCCAAGGATTTTCTCAACTACTGTGCTGGGCTTACGACCATAAAACTGCATACCTGGCTGCTCGTCTGTTCCATAGGAAGAATCCCATCCATAATCACTTCGACCATCAGCGGAGATGCCTTTGTCCAGAAGCGTTATTTCTTCGGAATCCTGATCTATGTGGTGACCTTCCTCGTGGGCCTGATCGGAGTTCTTGTCTACAATAAGGTCACTAAGGAATCGGAGAAAATCAGCTCTGAAACTCCGCAAGAGTCATCGCGATGAAATCGGATGCGATTTTGCTCAGATAACGCTCACGGTTGTAGGCGATTGCGATGCTGTCGTTGAGCTCCCGGCTTGAGAACGGAAGGATTTCGACCTTTTTCCTTGATTCGTAATCTGTATGCCCCGAGATGACGAAGGGGCTTTCTAAGTACATCTGCGAGCAAACCGTTATCCCCATTCCCTCGGAGGCCAGGGCAAAGGCTGTCTGGATGTTCTGTGTTTCTATCCTGATCTTGGGAGAAATG
>JAGCUM010000132.1 GCA_017962865.1 Spirochaetales bacterium | reverse complement strand
TGGTGGTGCTTGTTGTGTTTGTGGTGACTGTTGCGGCAGGAGCCTCGTTTGAGCCGCCTGCGAAAACAGAAGCCATTGCAACAAGGAGAACCATCATGATGACTGTAATTTTCTTCATTATTTTCCTCCTGAAAACAAATTTGCGAAATTTGTTGGAATTGTAACAAGGTGGAAAAATAATATCTACTGAGGACAGGTACTTTTGTAAAAAAAATATAATGTTTTTTACAAGATTTGTTATTATTACAACAAAGCACTTATTGTAGCGCACGTGTGCGAGGAGAACGCCTCATGTGATTTTGCCTGAAGGCTTCCATTCCGGCTTTTCCCTGCGGTGTCACGGGCCTTATGAATCGCCCGCTGAACAGATGGATCTGCATGATGATGAATCGGATGGGCTCGTCGCAGTAGACCAGGGGGAACAGGATGTAGATGCTGACCCTGAGCTTCAGGCCCACGATGCAGACCACGGGAATGACCATGGCATACATGAAGACGAGCTCCAGCGTGGTCCCGGTCACGGAGTCTCCTGCCGAGCGGAAAGTGTCGTTCATACACCAGTTTCCCATGCGCATCACAGCCACTATCGTATAGACCATGATGATGTAGGAGGCAACCTCAAACGATGTCCCAGATAGGCTCATTATGCGCAAAATTTGCGGCTTGAATATGTTAAGAAGCAATCCTACGACACCAACCGTGATTACACAGAGAGGTATGATCCGCTTGGCTTTCTGGTACCCGTTTTCAAGGTCTCCGGCCCCTACGCTCTTACCCACCAGCACCGATGAAGAGCTGGAGAAACCGGCGAAGAATCCTATTATCAGACCCTCCAGAGTTCGGAAGACCGCAAGGGCTGCAATGGCACTCTCACTCTGGCGTCCGAGCACCACGTTGATGACCATGTTGCCCACCCCGAGGAAGACCTCGTTAATGATGATGGGCAGGCACTTGATGAAGAACTCCCGGACCTTTTCCCCTACCCATCTGAAATGGGCCCTGAAACGGAAGATGAACGGGTACTTCGTCACTGCGCAGCAAATGAAGATTACGACAAGGTTGATTCCCGAGGCAGCCACGGTTGCGATTGCGGCTCCGCGGACTCCGAGAGCCGGGGCTCCCAGATGACCGTAGATCAGAACCCAGTTCAGGAAGATGTTGGACAGAACGCTCGCAATTGCAGCATACAGGGGGATGCGGACACGCTCGGTAGCCCTGAGCAAAGTGCTTGCGGAGATAGAGAAAAGCTGCAGCGGATAGGCAAATCCGACGATTTTCAGGTATTCGATGCCGATTTCCTGTATGGCGACCTTGTCCGTGTAAAGGCGCATGATCAGATGCGGGGCAAACAGTGCCAGGGATGCGAAAATGAATGCCACGCTCATTATACAGCAGAGCATCAGGCCGTAGCTTCGGCAGATACCGTCCTCATCCTGGGCTCCCCAGTACTGGGAAATGAAAAGCATTCCTCCGCCCACGAAGCCCCAGTAGCAGCCCAGCATCAGGACCGAGAACTGTGAGCACAACCCTACTGCGCCGACGGCTGTTTCCCCTATTCTGGCGATCATCATGGTATCGACCATGGTACCGGTGGAGGAGAGAAGATTCTGGAGTGCTACGGGTATGGCAATGACGGCGACGCTTCTGATGAAGTGTCCCCAGTCGAATCTGCCTGAGATGGTTCTGTCTTTCACTTAGTTGGTACTGTAGATTACGGAAACCTTTGCCTTGTAGATTCCGGCGTCAAGCGGTCTCTTTCCTTCCCATGCCACATTGAATGTGCCGAGAATCAGATCCGCCTTGGTGACTCCCTTGTTGAACTGGATGTTGATCTGGTTCTTTGCAGCGGATGTGTGGTGCACCGACACGTTTTCGTTGCTGCCGTAGAACTGGGGGATCTCAATCTCGGGTGTCGTGGAAAGGAGAGGAACGGCATTGCGTTCCTTGATGTTTGCCTCATCCATGGAGGAACCTTCCATGATTCCGGTGTAATCATAATCGTAGAGATGGAAACCCTCTGCGACGATCTCGATCTGGAGTGACATCTTGTGATTGTTGCTTACGATGTTGATCTCCTCACTGGTCATGAGCGCAAAGGTAAAGGTTCCGTCCTTCATGAGGTTCAGGCCGGTAATGACCGTCGTCTCCGTCTCGGGACTGATATAGGAAGAAAGCTCGGCAGAACCGATTCCGATGATGATCGAAGGGTTAACCTGCAGCGGAGCCTGGACAATACTTGCAATTGTAACCGTGGAAGACGTGAGGTCTTCTGCGAACACAGCACAACATAAAACCAGTGAGAGCAATGCAATGGTGAAAAGTATCTTTTTCATCTAAGGCCTTCTTGGGACTAGAATACACTTGTGTTCCCTTTTTGTAAATATATATTAGAAAGTCGTACGCTCACGCACGATTTAGGTGTATACTTTCTACAATCACACCCATGGAGGAAAGCATGAAGCGCTGCAGCATAGTCATACATAGCGTTAGCGGAAACTGCTACATCATAGGCTCATGCCTCAAGGAGGCACTGGAGAAGAGAAACGTGGACGTAAGGTTCTACAGGGTCGAGGACCCGGACCTTCACATCTGGGCAAACAAGGAAGAGACAGCCAACGACTACTACGAGGAAATCATCGAGCTGCCCGTCGTTACCCCGGAGAAACTTCTCAAGAGCGATATGATCATCCTCGGCTGCCCCACCCGTTTCGGAAACGTGACGGCGGAGATGAAGACCTTTTTGGACAGCACGGTGGATATGTGTGAGGATCGCGCACTGGAAGACAAGTTCTTCGCCTGCTTCACCAGCTGCAAGTATTCCCTCTGCGAGGGTTCAAGGGCCTTGGATTCAATGCTTTTCTGGGCACAGAGCAACGGCATGATCCATATCCCGTTCGGCATCCACAACGACATGCCCAACTGCCACCAGCCGTCACAGGGCATAGCCCATCTGGAAGGCAACGAGAGTCTTGTGCGCCCTTCGGCTCAGTTCGGCCAGGAGATAGACCTCTATGCCGACAACCTCGCATCCTACATCCAGGAGTAACAATCGTCCTAAGGTAGGCACCAAAAATGAAAAAACTCTTCAGAATCTTGATATTAGGAGCGCTTTGCATGTTGTTGGCAAGTTGTGCTACGGGAAATGTTGAAACAAAGAACGGCAAGAAAGCCGTCGAGAGGCAGGAGGGCTGCAATCTCCTGACCTTCTATTGGAAAGGAACTGCAGACCTCGAATCCTGCGATGTCTGGGCCTGGTGGGACGGCAAGGACGGAAGCGGCTATCCGCTTGTTCCCTGTGAATACGGCGGAATGTGCTCCATCAATGTCCCGGATTACATAGAGGAAGTGGGTTTCATCGTCAGAACCGACTGTTCGGACCCCTGTCAGAACTTCTGGGGTACTGCAACCAAGGACTGGGCCGACGACAGGACCGCAACCATCACCGGCCCCGAAACCGACATCTACCTCAAGACTGGCGATCCCAGCCAGTACAAGAGCGATGACGGCGGAAAGACCCTTACCCAGATAAGGTTCTTCAACCTTGCCGGAATAATCTCTGCCAACCGAATCCGCATCTTCATCGCACCGGGCTGCGAAGGCCTTGCCGACGGAAGCACGAAGGTAACCGTCCTCGACGGAGAGCGCGAGATACCCGTGACCGGCATCTCGGATCTTTGGGGAAACAGGACCAGCGCAATCCTGAACCTGGGCGAGAATCTGGACATTTCCAAGGAATACACTGTCGAAATCGAAGGGTACGGAAAGAGAAACGCCCTTCCGACCGAAATCTTCGACTCCCCTGATTTCATCGAGAACTACACCTACGACGGAGACGATCTGGGTGCAACGATCCTTGCAGGCGGCAAGACTCAGTTCAAGGTCTGGGCTCCCACTGCCTGTGAAGTCGTTCTCTGCCTCTATGAGAACGGTGACGGCGGAGAAGCCTTTGCAAAGGTCCCGATGGACAGACAGGACAAGGGCATCTGGTGCGCACAGTATGAGTGCGGCAGCGGAACCTACTACACTTACCTCGTTACAACTGCCTCCGGAACCCAGGAAGCAGTCGATCCCTACGCCTGGACGACAGGTGTCAACGGCAACCGCGGCATGGTGCTGGACCTTGATTCCACCGATCCCGAGGGATTTGAAAACGACAGCTTCGTAAGCCTTAAGAACTACAGCAACGCAGTCATCTGGGAAGTGCATGTGAGGGATTTCTCCAACAGGATCGCCACTTCGGCATACCCCGGAAAGTACCTGGCCTTCACCGAGACCGGTCTTAAGAATTCAAGCGGTCAGCCGGTAGGCGTCGATTATCTGCAGGATCTGGGAATCACCCACGTACACCTTCAGCCGGTATACGACTATGCCACCGTCGACGAGACAAGACTCGATGAGCCTCAGTTCAACTGGGGCTATGACCCGAAGAACTACAACGTTCCGGAAGGCAGCTACAGTACCGACCCGTACCACGGGGAAGTCAGGGTCAAGGAGTTCAAGCAGATGGTTCAGGGCCTCCACACCGCAGGCATGGGAGTCGTCATGGATGTCGTCTACAACCACACCTACGACATCAACTCCTCGCTGAACAAGATCGTTCCCTATTAC
>JAGCUM010000131.1 GCA_017962865.1 Spirochaetales bacterium | reverse complement strand
TCTCGATGATTATCTGCTCAGTCAGTGGCGTCTGATGCACGTCGGTGCCCAGCCTGTTCCGCCGAGTCTGATCAAGCGCTGGCTGAAGGTCTTCCCCCATCACCAGTACGATACCAACTACGGCCTTTCGGAATCCATCGGACCGGGTTGCGTACACCTCGGAGTCGAGAATGTGGAAAAGGTCGGAGCCATCGGAAAGGCCGGATACCTGTGGGAGACCAAGATCGTCGCAGATGACGGAAAGACCCTGGTCAAGCAGGGTGACGTCGGAGAGCTTGCGGTCAAGGGACCCGGAGTCATGGACTGCTACTACAAGAATCCGGAAGCCACGGATGAAATCCTTACCAAGGACGGATGGCTTCTTACCGGAGATATGGCAAAGGAAGATGAGGACGGATTCATCTATCTGGTAGACAGAAAGAAGGACGTCATCATCACCGGAGGAGAAAACCTCTATCCCGTTCAGATCGAGGACTACCTGCGCAAGTTCGACAAGATCAAGGACGTTGCGGTCATAGGACTTCCGGACCACAGGCTCGGAGAGATTGCTGCCGCGATCATCTCGATCAAGGACGGAATGACCTGCACCGAGGACGAGATCAACGACTTCTGTCAGGATCTCCCGCGCTACAAGAGACCCAAGAAGATCATTTTCGCGGATGTTCCCAGAAACCCCACCGGAAAGATCGAGAAACCCCTGCTGCGCGAACGCTACAAGGCAGCCAACCTTGTCGAACAACAGATACTCAGCTGAGGAGGCAGGCCAAATGAAGAAACTGATGTTGGGAAACGAGGCCTTTGCAAGAGGTCTTTATGAAGCAGGATGCAGCTTTGTTTCAAGCTATCCGGGAACCCCGAGCACCGAGGTCACGGAGTTTGCGGCAAAGTATCCTGAAATCTATGCGGAATGGGCTCCTAACGAGAAGGTCGCAATGGAAGCTGCCTTCGGTGCATCCCTTGCAGGAAAGAGAAGCTTCTGCGGAATGAAGCATGTAGGCCTGAACGTTGCTGCCGACCCGCTGTTCACCATTTCCTATACCGGAGTGAATGCCGGAATGGTCATCTGCGTTGCGGACGATCCGGGAATGCACAGTTCCCAGAACGAACAGGACTCGCGCCACTATGCAATCGCATCCAAGATTCCGATGCTCGAGCCTTCAGATTCAGCCGAGGCTCTGGAGTTCACGAAGCTTGCCTATGAGATTTCCGAGAAGTTCGATACCCCGGTCCTGATGAAGATGTGCACCAGAATCGCACACTGCCAGAGCATCGTGGAGCTTTCGGACAGACAGGATGTCCCTGATAAGCCCTATGAGAAGAACATCGCAAAGTACATCATGATGCCCGGCATGGCTAAGAAGCGCCACCCGGTCGTGGAGCAGAGAACACGTGATCTGACACAATGGGCGGAGACAGCTCCCATCAACCGCATTGAGGAAGGTTCGGACAAGTCCATAGGAATCATCACCTCCTCCACCAGCTATGACTATGTCAAGGAAGTATGCAATGACAGATACCCGGTCCTGAAGCTGGGTATGGTCAATCCGCTTCCGGTAGAGCTCATCAGAGACTTTGCGGACAAGGTGGAAAAGGTAATCGTAGTTGAGGAGCTTGACGGCATAATCGAGGCCCATTGCTGCTCAATAGGTGTGAAAGTTACAGGTAAGGAGCTGTTCGGTAACATCGACGAGCTTATGCCCAACAAGGTTGCAGAGAAGCTCGGCATCCCCTTCCAGAGCGGAGAAAAGCTTGAGGAGACCATTCCGGTGCGCCCGCCCGTGATGTGTGCGGGATGCCCCCACAGAGGTCTCTACTACATACTGAAGAAGAACAATCTCACCGTCCTGGGCGACATCGGATGCTACACCCTCGGAGCCACGGCACCGCTGAATGCAACCGATACAACCATCTGCATGGGTGCCTCCGTTTCCGGACTGCATGGCTTCAACAAGGTCGGTGCTGCAGGAAGGCAGGGAAAGACGGTAGCGGTCATCGGAGATTCGACCTTCATGCACAGCGGAATCACGGGCCTCGTGAACATCGCATACAACGAAAGCGAATCCACGGTGATTATCCTGGACAATTCCACCACAGGAATGACGGGCCACCAGCAGAACCCGACGACGGGTTTCAACCTCAAGGGTGATCCGTGCACCAAGATAGACCTCGAAGCACTCTGCAGGTCGGTGGGGATCAGGCGCGTACGCGTGGTCGATCCCTATAATCTGGAGGAGTGCGACAGGGCAATCAAGGAAGAAGTCGGCTGCGGAGAACCGTCGGTAATCATTTCCAGACGTCCGTGTGCCCTGCTCAAGACGGTAAAGCATCCCGGACCGATTGCCGTGAACAGTGCAAAGTGCATAGGCTGCAAGGCCTGCATGAAGATCGGATGCCCGGCGATAAGCATCGTAGACAAAAAGGCTGTAATCGACCAGACACAGTGCGTCGGATGCAATGTGTGCTCGCAGCTGTGCAGGCAGAATGCCATCGGAAAGGAGGCTTGAGATGAAAGGCAACATAATGATTGTCGGAGTCGGCGGACAGGGTACCCTTCTGGCAAGCAAGCTTCTGGGAAAGCTCTTCCTGGAAAAGGGTCTTGACGTCAAGGTCAGCGAGGTCCACGGCATGAGCCAGAGAGGCGGAAGCGTAGTGACCTATGTACGTTATGACGACAAGGTCTTCTCCCCCGTAATCGACAGGGGTCAGGCCGATATCATCATTTCCTTCGAGATCCTGGAAGCCGCAAGATATGTCGAATATCTGAAGAAAGGCGGCCTTCTGATTACAAATCTTCAGCAGATCAATCCGATGCCTGTAATAACCGGAAATGCTGAATATCCTGAAGATCTTGCAGGTAAGCTTTCAAAACTGGACATTGTTTTCGAAGGTTTTGATGCTCTGTCACTTGCAAGACAAGCCGGTTCGGTCAAGGCGGTGAACCTTGCGCTTCTGGGAAAACTCTCAAGGCACTTCGACTTTACCGAAGAGCAGTGGCTTGATACAATTGCTACCAGTGTGCCTGAGAAGTTCATCGAGATGAACAAGAAGGCATTCCTGTTGGGAAGAAACTCATAAAGGGGCAGATACCATGAAAGAGATGAGCAGAAGAAACCAGTATTTCAACGAATCCGTCATCAGGAGAATGACAAGGATCGCTATCGCGCATAATGCAATAAACCTTGCACAGGGATTCCCCGATTTCGACCCACCGAAGGCAATGACTGACAGGCTCAAGGAAGTCTGTGACCGGGGCCCCCACCAGTATGCCATCACCATGGGTGCACCCAACTACAGAAGAGCTCTCTGCAAGAAGTGCGGACATTTCATGGGAAGGGAGCTTGATCCGGAAACCGAGGTCGTTGCAACCATAGGATCGACCGAAGCGATGGTTGATACCCTGTTCGCCCTGACCAATCCAGGAGACAAGGTAATCATCTTCTCGCCCTACTTCGAGAACTACTATGCACAGACCATCATGGCGGACTGCGAGCCGGTCTTCGTACCTCTGGTACCGCCGACATTCAACTTCGACCCCCAGGTCCTCGAGGATGCATTCAAGCAGCCCAACGTCAAGGCAATCCTGATCTGCAACCCCTCCAACCCCAGCGGCAAGGTCTTCACTCTGGAAGAACTTCAGCTCATCGCTGATCTCTGCATCAAGTACGATGTGTATGCAATCATGGATGAGGTCTATGAACACATAATCTATGACAACCACAAGCACATCTACATGAACAGCCTGCCCGGCATGTGGGAGAGAACCGTAAGCTGCTCGAGCCTTTCCAAGACCTATTCGGTGACAGGCTGGAGACTCGGCTATGCAATCGCACCGCAGCCGATCATGGAGCGCATCAAGCAGTACCATGATTTCAACGCGGTCGGATGTGCCTCTCCTCTCATGGAAGCTGCAGTCGTAGGACTTGAGTTCCCAGACAGCTACTATGATGAGTTCGGCGCCCACTATGCCCACATGAAGAAGATCTTCACCGACGGCTTGCGTGATATCGGCATTCCGTTCACCGATCCTCAGGGCACATACTTCGTGCTTGCAGACATCGCTCCTTACCTCAAGAAGGGACAGACCGATGTCCAGTTCTGCGAGGAAATGACCGAAAAAGTCGGAGTATCTGCAGTTCCGGGAACATCGTTCTTCGAGGAAGATGTACAGAACATCATCAGACTCCACTTTGCAAAGAAGGACGAGACCCTCTATGCCGCCCTGGATCGTCTGGCAGATCTGAAAAAGAAGATGTGCTGACAGAGACACTATCAGGACAAACAAAAAAGCTGCCGGTTTCGGCAGCTTTTTTCATATGGTGAAGAATCCTCAGATTCTTGCGACTCCGGTTCTTCTTGCGGCATCGGCAACAGCCTTGGAGACTGCGGGGCAGACTCTCGGGTCGAATGCCTTGGGGATGATGTAGTCTGCAGAAAGCTCTTCGTCGCTTACCAGTGATGCGATGGCCTCTGCTGCTGCAACCTTCATCTCCTCATTGATGTCGGAAGCTCTGACATCGAATGTTCCTCTGAAGATTCCGGGGAATGCCAGAACGTTGTTGATCTGGTTGGGATAGTCGCTTCTTCCGGTGGAGACGATCAGTGCACCGCCTTCCTTGGCTTCTTCCGGGAAGATCTCCGGTGTGGGGTTGGCACATGCGAAGATGATGGCATCCTTGTTCATGGTTCTGACCATTTCCTTGGTGACCTGCTTCGGAGCGGAGACACCGATGAATACGTCTGCGCCTACCAGCATGTCTGCAAGAGTTCCCTTCCTGCCTTCGAGGTTAGTGACTTCAGCCATCTCTTCCTTGATCCAGTTCAGGCCTTCCCTGCCCTTGTAGATGGCACCCTTTCTGTCACACATGGTGATGTTCTTGTAACCGGCTGAGAGCAGAAGCTTTACGATTGCAACTGCTGCTGCACCTGCACCGTTGGTGACGATCCTGATCTCTTCCTTCTTCTTTCCGACGACCTTGAGGGCATTTGTCAGACCTGCGAGGGTGATGACGGCTGTTCCGTGCTGGTCATCATGGAAGATTGGGATGTCACACTTCTCCTTGAGCTTTCTCTCGATCTCGAAGCAACGGGGAGCCGAAATATCCTCGAGGTTGATTCCGCCGAAGGAACCTGAGATGTTGTAGACCGTGTTGACGAACTCGTCTACATCCTGTGTCTTCACGCAGAGCGGGAATCCGTCGACATCGCCGAAGGCCTTGAAGAGAACGCTCTTTCCTTCCATGACAGGCATTCCTGCCTCAGGTCCGATATCACCGAGACCGAGAACAGCACTTCCGTCGGAAATGACAGCGCAGATGTTCCATCTTCTGGTAAGCTCGTAGCTCTTGTTGATATCCTTCTGGATTTCAAGACAGGGCTGAGCGACACCGGGAGTATATGCCAGTGAAAGATCCACTGAATTGTTGACCGGAACTTTGGCGATAACCTCGATCTTACCTCTCCATTCCGCATGCTTCTTGACTGATTCCTTTGCGTAATCCATTTTTCACCTCTTTCTGATTGCAATGATTTGCATCCTCATATTAGTACCATACGCGTGCGTTTATCAAGCATTTCTTAACGTTTTTGAACAAAAAACAGAGAAAAATGAACCTTTTTTATCAGAATCATTCAAAAATCGAACATTACTGTCGACTCATTCTGGCAGCTACCTGAAGGATGGCAGCCTGGGTCTTCCCGTCGGGAACCTCCCCCTTGAAGATCTTATCCAGCATCTCGTTGATCTCGATCATTTCCACGTTGATGCTTTCATCATCGTCAAGTTCGCGCTCGCCGAATTCAAGGCCCCAGGCAAAGAACAGATGGATTACTTCCGTGGAGTATGCACATGTGGGATAGAACGGCCCCAGATACTCGAAATCCGAAGCTGTGATTCCGGTCTCCTCACGCAGTTCCCTCTTGGCAGCCTCCAGAGGGTCCTCCCCTTCATAGTCGAGCTTTCCAGCGGGAATCTCCAGAAGCTCTGCACGGAACGGATAGCGAAACTGGTGTTCGACTGCAATGCGTCCTTCGTTGTCCATGGCCACTATTGCCACTGCTCCCAGATGCTTTATGTATTCGCGTGTGCTTTTCTTCCCGTTCGGAAGAAGAATATTGTCCTTGTAGACATGGAGCAGCCTGCCGTCAAAGATTTCGGTGGAATCCAGCTGCTTCTCCGTCAGAGTCATTTTCTTGAATTCTTTTTCCATAGCTTTAGAATCTATCCCAACTGCTTTCACAGGTCAACGGCATTTCCGTCCTCATCCCAGAAGTCTCCGAGACTGCCGTCGCGAAGGTAGTAGAGGACTCCGTAGCACTTCTTTCCGAAGAGCTGCTCGGCAACCTTCACATAGGTGGTGATCTGCTTCTTGTGGATAAGCGGAGCCTTCGTTCTGTCGGTCTTGTAGTCGACGACCAGATTGTAATCATCACCGAAGACAATCAGGTCCATCACTCCTTCCACTGCAATGTCGCCCAACTCCGGCAGGCAGGTATAGAACCTGAGCTCGCTCTCGGCCTGACGGCCTTTGACATGATCTGCATAGAAAGGACTGCCGACGAACGACAGGGCAAAATCCTTGGCTTGC
>JAGCUM010000130.1 GCA_017962865.1 Spirochaetales bacterium | reverse complement strand
AGAAGGCTTTTCCTGGAGCTGATTAAGGTCAACGGAATAGGGCCCAAGCAGGCCATGAAGATCCTTTCCGGAGTCAGGGTCAAGGATTTCATCTATGCCCTGGACCAGAGCGATGTCAACTTCCTTTCCAAGATTCCCGGACTCGGAGCAAAGACCTCCCAGAAGATCATCCTTGCTCTCAGGGATACTTTGGTCTTCACGAAGGAAGCTTCCAAGCCTCAGAACGTTGCAACAGGTAATTCCAAGAAGTATCAGGATATAATCGATGCTCTCGTGGAGATGGGCTATGACAAGAAGAAGGTTCTCGAGACCGTTGCAAACCTGCTGAAGGACAACGAGCAGTATGTTTCCTCGCACAGCCAGAGTGCAGTGGAGGAATGGCTCTTCCGCAGTGCTGTCGTGGGGCTGAGTTGAGGAGATAACCATGGACGATGTAGATTTCCTTCAGAGCACGTCAATCATGTCTACCTCCGCACAGGAGGCCGATGCCCAGGAGAATATCCTGAGACCCAAGTATCTCAAGGATTTTCAGGGACAGAAGAAGATAAAGGACAATCTCGGAGTATTCATCAAGGCCGCCCGCGACAGGGGTGAGGCTCTTGACCACGTATTCCTCATCGGTCCTCCGGGACTCGGAAAAACGACTCTTGCAGCCATTGTTGCCAACGAAATGGGCTCCGAGATCCGCATGACCAGCGCACCTGCTCTGGATAAGCCCAAGGATCTTGCAGGAATTCTTACGAACGTCACGGAGAACTCGGTTTTCTTCATAGATGAAATCCATCGTCTTAAGCCTGCTCTCGAAGAGATGCTCTACATTGCAATGGAGGATTTCGAGATAGACTGGGTCATAGGGCAGGGACCGAGCGCCAGGACCATGAGAATCCCGATTCCTCACTTCACGCTCATCGGTGCCACCACAAAGGCCGGAATGGTCAGTTCTCCGCTTCAGACAAGATTCGGCATCAACTGCCGTATTGAGTTCTACAACGAGCAGGAGCTGGGCCAGATAATCAAGAGAAGCGCTTCCCCGATCAACGTCCCCATCGACGACGAGGCCATCCTTCTTCTTGCCAAATGTTCCCGCGGAACGCCCAGAATTGCCAACAGGCTCCTGAGGAGATTCCGTGATTTTGCTGAGGTAATCGGCGACGGTACCATTACGACAGATGTCGTGAACAAGAGCATCAAGAACCTGGGAATCGACCTCAACGGCCTTGAGGATCAGGACCGCAATATCCTCAGGACAATCATCGAGTTCTATGGCGGCGGACCTGTCGGTGCCGAGACTCTTTCCATTTCAGTCGGAGAGGCAATCGAGTCCCTTGAGGACTTCTATGAGCCCTATCTTATCCAGAAGGGCTACCTAAAGCGTACACCCAGGGGAAGGATGGTTACGGCCAAGGCCTATGAGCTTCTCGGACTTGAGAATCTGATGGAAGCTCAGATGAATACCAACGGAAGCAACTTCCTTCCCGGATTCGGCGGAACAGCCGACAGTCAGGGAACACTGGACCTGTTCTGAGGCAAAAATGAAGATCAGTGAGTTTACATTCGATTTGCCGCAGGAGCTGATTGCACAGACTCCTGCCGAGCGTCGCGGTGAAGACAGGCTTCTTGTAATCGATAGAAAAACAGGTGCCTATTCTGATATGATGATGCAGGATTTTCCAAGTTTGGTTGAACCTGGGTCTATTGTTGTTGTAAACGATACAAGAGTCAGAAAAGCCCGTGTCTTCGGCATTTCGGAGACCGGAGGCAAGGTCGAGTTCCTGTTTACCGGAGCTGTCGGACCCATTCGATCGCAGGCTATGGTCTCCAAGAGCAGAAAGCAAAGACCGGGCAAGGGCTATGATTTCTATACCCCTGACGGACAGCTTTACTGCAAGGCTGTCATCGACACCGATGATGATGACAATGACAGCGGGTCTTCGCTCAAGATAGTGCGATTCGACAGGCCGATTGATGAAGACTTCTTCCAGAAATGCGGACATGTCCCTCTTCCTCCCTACATCAAAAGAGAAGATGATTTCAACGACGAAAAGCGCTATCAGACAATCTTTGCCAATGAGTGCGGTTCCATGGCTAGTCCCACTGCGGGTCTTCACTTTACACCCGAGATGGTAGACAAGCTTGCCGATAAGGGCGTGGAAGTCCTTCACATAACGCTTCATGTGGGTATGGGAACTTTCCTTCCGGTCAGAACCGAGAACCTCGAGGATCATGCGATGCACACCGAAAGCTATCACGTCTCGGAAGAGGTCGCAGAAAAGATCAACAGTGCAAGGAAAGAGGGAAGGAAGATAGTTGCCATCGGTACGACAAGTGTCAGAACGCTTGAGAGTGCGGTGAACAGGGAAACCGGACTTCTTGAGGCAAAGAGTTCCTCTACGAATCTGTTCATAACTCCGGGTTTCGAGTTCAGGATCGTGGATCAGATGCTTACCAACTTCCATACTCCCGAGAGCACTCTGCTTGTTCTGGTTTCTGCATTCGCCGGACGCGAGCACATACTTGCTGCATATAAACACGCCGTCGAGGAACGCTACCACTTCTTCAGCTACGGCGATGCAACATTCCTCAGATAAGGAAGGAAACAGATTATGAAAAAGAAACTCTTCTTCGTTTTTGTTGTAGCAGTTCTTGCTATGACCTGCATTTATGCACAGTCTATTCATGAGCAGAAACTATATACCGGCAAGACGGTCATCATTCATACCAACGATGTCCACGGGGCTATCGCAGGCTATGCGAAGGTTGCAGCCCTCAAGGCTGATTTCGAGGCTCAGGATGCAAATGTCATCCTTGTAGACAACGGAGATTTCAGCCAGGGAACCAAATACGTCAGCAATTCCAGCGGCCTTGCTGCAATCCGGATGATGAACCTCTTAGGTTATGACATCTCGGGAATCGGAAACCATGAATTCGACTACGGTTTCGAGCAGCTCGAAGAGAACCTCAAGCAAACTGCATTCACGATTCTTTGTGCCAACATCTACAACGCTGACGGAAAGGCCATCGGCGATGACTATGCAATTATCACAACACCCAAAGGGGCCAGAATCGGTTTCTTCGGCCTCTGTACACCGGAGTCTCAGACAAAGGTCAATCCGACCAAGGTCAAGGGTCTGTCCTTTGCTGCAGATGAAGAGATGTATGCCGTTGCCCAGAGAATAATCGATGAACTGAGAGACCAGGGTGTTGAAACAGTCATCTGCATCGGCCATCTCGGAATCAACGGAGCATCCGCTCCAAACAGGTCAATCGACCTAATGGCCAATACCGAAGGCATAGATTTCTTCATCGACGGCCATTCCCATTCCATCACCACTGAGATCGACAGCTATGATATCCAGCAGACCGGAACCCAGTTCCAGGACATCGGAATCATCATCATCGATGACCTGACGGGCAAGATTGTCGAAAACTATCTGATCGGCTGCGACGGTCTGCGCGAGGATGCTGATGTACTGGCATCTGCAAATGAAATAATTGCTGATATCGATTCGATTTATGGCGTTGTATTCGCCAAGTCGGAGGTTGATCTCAACGGAGAGAAGGTCCCCGGAAACAGGACCATGGAGACCAATAGCGGAGACCTAGTTTCCGATTGCATGATATGGGCCATCACCAATGATCCGTCCGGTCTTTCAGTTCCTTTGGAGAACGTCGTTGCAGTCAACAACGGCGGAGGAATCAGGGCTTGGATCCATGCCGGAGACATAACGAAGAACGATGTGAACACGATGCTTCCCTTCGGAAGTACGGTCACTGTAGTCTATGTTACCGGAAATGAACTTCTGGAAACGCTTGAAGCCTCCACATTCTGCACTCCCGAGTCGATCGGCGGCTTCCCGCAGATTGCAGGAATGAATATAACAATCGACACAACAAAGAAATACAATGCCAATGCAGGACCCTATCCGGCATCAACATACTACGGTCCGGCATCAATCGAGCGTGTGACAATCAATGATGT
>JAGCUM010000129.1 GCA_017962865.1 Spirochaetales bacterium | reverse complement strand
CGTACCACTTTCCGCGGCCTCTTGTGGTTACGTAGCCGAAGAACTGGCCGCAGATTGCCGTAATCAACGATCCGAGAACCGATAGCTTGATTGTGTTCCAGGTTGCCCTGCCGAACTCCGAGTTCCTGAACAGACCGTTCTGTGCAAATGCCGGGTTCGGAGCATTCTCGATCTTTCCAACCCAGGCATAGAACGAAAGGTTGTTCAGTCCGTAGCCCTTTCCCGGAACAATCTGGAAGCTCTCCATAACAAGAACGAACAGCGGCAGGAACATCGAGACAAACAGGAAGAAGATCAAAAAGACCATCATCGGGACCTTTGCCTTTCCGAGCGGGATGAGGTTTCTTCTGGTACCCTTTCCACCGATTGTCGCATAGGACTTTCTGGTTCCTATGAGCTTCTGGTTTGCAAATATCGTACCGCTGGCAAGCAGGATCATCAGGATGCTCATCGCATAACCTACACCCTTCGGGCTGTCGTTGATGAACTCCTTCATTCTGGTTGCCAATACATAGTAATTGATTCTGTTACCGAGGTTTGCCGCAACTCCATAGGTTCCTATGGACTTCGAGATGGTCATGATGGTTGCCGAAAGGAATGCAGGCAGAACAAGCGGGAGCGTGATGCTCTTGAGAATCTGGACCTTGGTTGCGCCTTGGATCTCACCCATCTCCTCCAACTCGGAGTTAATGGATCTCAGCGATCCGGAAACCATGATGTAGGAGAATGCATAATAGTGCATGCACATTACTATGATTATCGCAAAGGGCCCATAGGCCAGCCAGTCCGGAACAGGTATGCCGTGTCCGGTAAGCAGTCCGTAGCTTCCGGACAATTCGTTTCGGAACACAGACAGCCACGAGAGCGCCTTACACCACGACGGAATCATATAGGGAATCAGAATCATCGAGCTGAGGATCTTCTTTCCCGGGATATCGGTTCTGACCATCAGCCAAGCGATAATGGATCCCAACGGTACCGAAATGATTGTGACGAAGATACCGATTATAAGCGAATGAAGCAGCGGCTCCCAGAATATGGTCTTGGTAAGCGGGCTGGCAAGGAGATATTTCCAGTAATAAAGCGTATAGTCGCCTATCTTTGCCCCCGGAATGCTCCTTAGCTCGGCTTTTGCAACTACGAAGGTGTTCTGTACCATGATCAGCAGCGGAATGATGATCAGGACAAACAGAATTATGAGAGTGAAGAACACTATGACATTGAAGGGATTGCCTATGATACCCAGAAACTGGTTCTTGATTCTCTTCCATGAGAAGTGTCTGTTTTTCTTCAGTTCCTTGACAGATGATACAGCCATAGCCTACTCCCTTCCCATCTCTTTCTTGAGAATCTCATACACCTCATAAATGTCGGTTATCTCATAATCGGGTGCCACATCGAAGTGCCCGATGTCCTTCAGCGGGGACAGGAATGAATTGATCTTGAAAATCTTGCCGTACCCTACCTTACGAGGCCCCACGACATCACGCGAGAGCGTATCGCCCACAAAAGCGCATTCCTCAGGCCTGAAACCGGACTGTTCGATCGCAATCCTGAAGATATTCGGATGCGGTTTACGGTAGCTAACGATGCTTGAAAGGGTCAGGTCATCGAAGTACTCGCGGATTCCGTATTTCTTCATTACGTCGAACACGGCAAAGAGGCTTCCCGTGTTGCTGACTGCAGCTATATATAGTCCGAGGTCGTTCTTGAGCCCTTCGAGCAGCTCCTTCACGTGTGGTCTGAGCTTGCGGTCGAAAGCGGTCACCTCCCACATGGCGGCAATCTCCTCGCTGATTTCAGCAAGCTTTTCCCTGTCTATGTCGATACCCCTGAACCCGTAATCCGGCCAGATTTCCTCGGGTTTGAGCTCGATCATTGTCTTTTCAGACTGCTTCTTGTAGGCAAGAATCTGAGGCCCGACTATGGACCAGAGTTCCTCTGCCGAGTATTTCGTGCTTAAGCCATGGGATTTGAGTATCCTGTCCAGAGCAAGGGCAGTAGCCTTTTCGTTTCGCTCATCAGCATAAAGGTCCTCAATGGTTCCACCCATATCGAACATCACAGCTTTAATCATGGACTCTCCTTCCGTAAACGTTTTCAGAACTTCCCTTTTAAACCTTAAACTCTCCATATTTGGAAGTCAACAAAAAAGTCAGCTATAAAACTCCTTCATATACTCCAGAACATCCTGTCTCGATCCCATGAACGGACCGGGAGTCTCCATCTTCAGGGATACCAGGGCGGCGGAAAACGTAAGTGCCTCCTGAATCGAAGATGTCTGACGCTCCGTGATGTATCCTGCGAAAGTGGTATCGCCCCTTCCTGTACGTCCTGTCAGATTTCTGGGTTTAAGAGGAGCCCTGTAGATCCGATTGCCGTCGTATGCGATGACTTCGGTGTTGTGAGTTATTACGATTTCCTTTGCGCCCCACTCGTACATCTGTCTTGCCGCTGCTTCCCTATCTGTAAGTCCTGTAAGTATTTCAGCCTCGGCGGCATCGGTCTTGAGATAGCGGATATACTTCAGGTATTCGGTTTTCTCGGGCCAGTCGTGAAGCTTGAGGCTCCGGTCGGCTTCCACATGGCGGAGCATGCACTGGATATCCATGGCAACATCCCCGCGGCGGGCACATTCTAGTATCACATCAGGCCCGATATCGCCATAGCAGAGTCCTGCAAGATGATAGACTGCGGTCTCCTCATCCGGAATGTCCTGAGGAGTATACGGATCGATGACCGCATGACAGCGGGATCTTCTTCTTTCGCGGTCTGCAGTGAAATAGACATTCTCCATCAGGGTGCTGTTTATGCTGGACTTGGCAAACATCGTGATTCCAGTGCCTCCGAAAGCCTCTTCCGCATCTGTTACATTGCGGTTTCCCTTTGGAACGACAGCAACTCTCTTTCCTATGGAGTTGGCCGCGTGTCCCGAGTATAGGACCGCACCACCGAAGCGATGCTCGGTTCTGCCATCATAATCCGTGTTGGTATCAAGACATACCTGCCCTATTATCATCGTATCGAATTTCATTTCTTTCTCCGTAATCAGACAGATCTGCAGGAAGTTCTGACCACAAGCCTGGGCTCAATGCTGATGGACTGTCTGTTCTCCTCTTCAGAGGTTTTCGTAACCAGTTCGAATGCTGCCTTTGCCATTTCCAGCTTGGGTTGCTCGACCGTAGTGATTCCGATTCTTGGCAAAGCGGTGAATGATATGTTGTCAAATCCGAGAAGCGATATGTCTTCGGGGATCCTGACTCCCATCTCATCTGCCGCCTGCATCGCGCCAAGGGCAAGCGAATCCGTTGCACAGAAAATGGCCGTACAGTCTTCAGGGGTACTGAAATACTCTTTGGCAAGATGGTATCCGATTTCCATCGAGCTCTTTCCCTCTGAATCGTTGTCCTTGAATTTCACATCGACTCCGAGGGCATTGCAGGTAGCCTGAACACCTTCAGCCCTTAGACGGTGAGTAAGGCTTCCCTCTCTGCGGCCCAGATAGAGTATCTTCTTATGTCCGAGAGAATTGAGATATTCAACTCCTATTCTTGCACCTGCTGCGTTGTCTATTGCAACGAAGAACTGTCCTGCATCAGAAATGCTCTCGCTGACGTATACTACCGGGATATCGGTGGAATATGAAGAAAGGTTTGCAACTGTCTCCTTACCTGCAGGAATGACGATGATTCCGTCGACACGGCGACCGAGAAGAAGGGAAAACTGTCTCTTTTCAAGTTCCAGGTCGTAAGCGGAGTTGCAGACCATGAGGTTGAATCCGCTTTCCCTGGCATTGATCTCTATAGCCTCAATGAGTTCGCTCATGAACGGATTGTTTATGCTGGCGGTTACCACACCGAGAATATTGGTTCGTTTCTTTACCATGGAGCGAGCAACGGAATCGGGAATATAATTCATCTCATTGCATATCCTGAGGATTCGCTCGCGGGTGGCTTCCCCTATTTCCGAACTGCCGGACAGAGCCCTGGATACTGTAGCATAAGAGACATCGGCTACCTTAGCGATGTCCTTGATTGTCACTTTGTCCACAGTTTTCCTCCAATGAAAACGTTTGCATAGTCCATTTTACGGGCCTGATTCATCATTTGTCAAACATTTTGACATAACGGTAGGATTACGCATAATATAAGTAAGGCAAATTCATTTACGGAGGAAACCGTGCCTAAAGAAAGCTTCTGGATCATGAGACCATTTAATGCTGTATATCTCTGTACTCTCAGCTTCTTTATCGCCCTTCTTGTGATTTCCTCTATTCTTCTTCGGAACAAGCCGGAAAAAACCAGACGCTATGTCCTGTGCATAGCATGCATAATCACTGCCATCGGTTTCTTCGTATACAAGTACTTCCTTTCAATTGATGTGGAATACGACACCGTTGCATATGCATCCATGGGAGGATTCAACTGGTGGGGAGAGCTCCCTCTTCACATGTGCAACATAAACATGATCCTAATCCCCATCGGGGTCTGGCGCAGAAACCGTTCCCTGATGAGTTTCAGTTTCTTCACGGGTACCTTGGGTGCAGCCATGGCCCTCGCGATGCCCAGCATGGGTTTTTCAGGCTATCCGCTCTATATGCCCAGACTCATAGGATTCTACGGAACCCATTTCATGGTATTCATCGAGGCAATCGCCCTCGTATCCTATGGACTGTACCGTCCTAAATACAAGGACCTCCCCAAGACGACCCTTACATTGTTGGCAGTTACTTTCTGTATCTTCCTAATAGATTTACTGATCAGGACCAGCGGACTGAACCCGAGAGCCAATTATTTCTTTGCTATG